>JASEHO010000057.1 GCA_030018505.1 bacterium | reverse complement strand
CCTGCTTTATCAAGCAAAGAAAGATTTAAGGCTTGGGGCAAGCCTTCAGCACTTTGGTCCAAAGATATGGGGCGATACACTTCCTCAGCTTATTCAGGCAGGTGCTTCTTATAAGATACAAAACTTGATACTAACAGGTGCAGCAAGCCACCATCTCATAGCTGAATCTGACCCAGAGTTTAGAGTAGGCACAGAGTACTGGTATTGGAAAAATTTGGCTCTGCGGGCTGGCTATTATTGGCTGGAGGGTAGTCTTAAGGGAGCCACAATGGGTGCAGGCGTAAGGGTAAAGGATTACCTTCAGATAGACTTCTCTCAGGTTCCAGGAGGCTTGGACCGCCCCCTCCAGGGCTCAGTATTGATAAAATTTTAAAGAGAGATTGGGCTTTGTTTGAAAGCTTGCAGCGTAAAAAATGGAAATTAGAAATGAGAATTTGAAATTAGAAATTTGAAATTGGCAAAAAAGAAGACTATGATTTCGAATTTCTTCCTAATTTCTAATTTCCAATTTCTATTTTTCATTTTTTAACCTTTAAACTTTCAGACAAGAGTGAACCATCACATAATTTCTCTTTTTCTCTACTTGAATTATGATATGCCACTGAAAACACCCTGTCAAGCATTATATAATGTTTTTATTGATTTTTTGGACTCAATTGTGATAATATACTACTCGTTGTGCTATTTGTTGCTAATTTCTGTATGGTTAGCTAACTGCATTATACTATCTGAATAGTTACAATAATATAAAATGAAATTACCTATGCTCTGGCTTTCTGATTGGATAGATTGCAGGCTAACCCCTGTTGAACTAAGGGATGCTTTTACTGCGTTAGGGCTTGAGGTTTCCGGGATTTCTGATGTGGAAGGAGAGAGCGTTTTAGACCTTGAGATTACCGTAAATAGAGGGGATGCCCTGAGCGTCCGGGGTATTGCCAGAGATATTTCTGCTTTACTTAAGCTACAGCTCAAAGAGCCAAAATTTGACAGCGTCTCTCTCTTAAATGCCCCTCCAAAGATAAGGATTGAAGAGCAAGCTCTATGTCCAAGATACACAGGAAGGCTAATTTTAGGGGTAAGGCCTACAGAATCTTCTGATTGGATGAAGAAAAGGCTACATTTAGCCGGGATAAGACCAGTCAATAACATTGTTGATATAACAAATTACATCCTTATGGATATAGGACACCCTATGCACAGCTTTGATTATGATAAACTGATAGGCGGAGAGATTATCATAAGAAGAGCAAAGAAAGAAGAAGAGCTTTTAGCCCTTGATGGAAGGGTTTATAAGTTGGATGAGGATATTTTGGTCATAGCAGACAAAGAAAGGCCTGTGGCTATTGCTGGTATGATTGGAGGCCAGGAGACAGCAGTAACATCCAAAACAAAGAACATTCTGCTTGAGGTGGCTTACTTTGACCCCATATTGATAAGAAGAACCAGCAAAAAACTTGGGATAACCACAGAATCCTCCTTTCGCTTTGAAAGGATGATAGACTTAGAGGGTCTGGTCTTTGCTCAGGATTATGCCACGCACCTCATTTTAGGTCTCTGTCCAGAGGCTAATGTAGGTGAGATTGCTGACCTTTATCCTTTTCCAATCAAAGAGAGACTGGTGGTTTTACGGCCAGATAGGGTGAATAAGGTATTAGGCACCTCAATTGAACAAGAGGCAATGAAGGAGACACTTTCAAGGCTTGGGTTTGGAGTTTCAGAAGACCTTAATATAAAGATTCCGTCCTTCAGGGGAGAGATTGAAAGGGAGATAGATTTAATAGAGGAGATAGCCAGACTCTATGGCTATGAAAGAATAGGAGAGACAATGCCAGTATCTCCTGTTACTGCTCATTTTAACAAGGAATACCAGTTTATTGAAAGGATACTGGAGATAATGGTAGGTTGTGGTCCTTTGGAGGTGATAAATGTAAGCTTTGTTGGCAAGGAGACCCTAACTCTTTTTGGATTTGAAGAAAAGGAGATAACAGGTCTCCTTTCGCCGCTATCTACTGATAAATGCTTTCTGTCACCGAGCCTCATTCCAAACCTCTTAGAGACTGCTCAGTTTAATATAAGTCGCAGCAATAAGAACTTGTGCTTATTTGAGATAGGTAAGTGTTTCTTGAGGAAAGATGAAAGATGGAGCTTAGGAGGGATTATGGTAGGAGGCATAGAGAAAAATTGGGCAGGAGAGGGAAGAACTTATCTGCTGGCAGACATCTTTGGGGTGATAAAAAGGCTCTTTGCTGAAATTGTTGGAGACGAACCAGAATTTATTCAAAGCAAGTCAGGCTTTTTGAGGCATTGTGTAAAGGTTTCTGATATTGGGATTGCTGGTATGGGTAGCAATGAGATAATAGACCATTTTCAACTTCCATCCCCTCCTTTTCTATTTGAGCTTGACCTCTCAAAGCTCCTAACTTTATCTCGCAGGAAAAGATATAAAGAGATTTCAAGATACCCTGGGATTAAGATAGACCTCTCTCTTTTGGTCAAAAAGGGAATAAAGTCTGGGGCAATCGCCAGGGTTATAAAAGATACATCGAACGGCTTAGCCGAAGAGATAAGGCTTTATGATCTTTATGAGGGAAGGAGTGTTCCTTCTGGATTCTCTGCCCAGACATACTCTATTCTTTATCAAAATAGCCAAAGAACCCTAATGATGGATGAGGTGGAAAAGATAAGGGATGAAGCAGTGAAAAAGCTCAAAGAGATGTTTGGGGTTGAGATAAGATAGAATATGACACCAATAGTCTCTATTGTAGGTAGAAAGAATAGCGGCAAGACGACATTGATAGAAGGGGTTGTCTCAGAGCTTGTAAGCAGGAGATGGAGGATTGGAACCATAAAACATTCCTGTCACTCACTTTGTCTGGATGATTTTGACCACAAAGGAAAGGATTCTTACAGACACAAGGCAGCTGGTGCTGAAGTGGTTATCTTATCCAGTCCAGACAAACTGATGCTCATCAAAGAAACAAACTCTCCTTCTACTGATATTAGAAGATATTTAGGTGATATAGACCTTATTCTTACTGAAGGTTATAAGTCTGGCGATAAATTCAAGATTGAGATTTGCAGAAAAGAACTTGGAGAGGAGTTGCTCTGCACTAAAGAGAAGGATAATTTAGTGGCTATAGTAACAGACTCTGATCTTAACCCTAACTTACCTTGCTTTAGACCCGATGACTATAAAGGCATCTCAGATTTTCTGGAGAAGGAGTTTATTGTCAAGAAGAAGCAGGAAGAGATGGAGCTTTTTGTTTGCCAAAAAAGGATTCCTCTCAACTCATTTGTCAAAGGGTTTTTCAAAAATTCTATTCTGGGTATGATACGCTCCTTGCGGGATGTTCCTGAAAAACCAAAAGAGATTGAGATACGGATAGATTAGGGATGGTTCACTCTTGTTTATGGTTTTTTTCTAAAATAAAGAAGTCTGGGAAAATCTGGAATTCTTCAAGAAAATTGACAAAATCAGACCAATTCTCTATAATGAAGCTATGGATTTTTGGAGCAGAAAGAGGGTTTTTATTACAGGTGCAACAGGGCTTCTTGGCTCTGCTATAAAAAGGAGATTGCAAGAAAGGAATGCTTTCCTTGTGGCACTTATGCGGGATAAGGTTGCTTATTCTGCCTTAGATTATGAGGGTTTGACTATAGTCTCTGGTGAGCTTTTGGACCCCTATCTTATTGAAAGGGCTTTGAATGAGTATGAGATAGACACAATCTTCCATTTGGGTGCCCAAACAATAGTCGGTGTGGCGAATAACTCTCCTATCTCCACCTTTGAATCCAATATCAGGGGAACATGGAATCTTTTAGAGGCGACAAGGCATCTTCCGAGGATAGAGAGAATCGTTGTTGCCTCATCTGACAAGGCTTATGGCGAGAGCAAAGATCTGCCATACACAGAAGAACATCCTTTAAGAGGCTTACATCCCTATGATTGCTCAAAGTCTTGCGTTGACTTGATAGCTCAAACCTATATTCACACCTACAACCTTCCTATTGGTATAACAAGGTGTGGCAATATATATGGCGGAGGGGATATGAACCTAAACAGGCTTATACCCGGAACAATTGTCTCCCTCTTTCTCGGCGAAAGACCTATTATTCGCTCTGATGGCTGTCCAAAAAGGGATTATATCTATGTTGAGGATGCAGCAGATGGGCTTATTTTACTGGCAGAAAACCTTAATAGACCAGAGATTAGAGGAGAGGCATTCAACCTTAGTACAGAAACGCCTTTGACTGTCCTTGAGGTTACCCAGAAGCTCCTTAAGATAATGAAGAAAGAGGATTTGCCACCAATGATATTAGCTGAGTCAAGACTTGAGATAGAAGACCAATATCTATCTTGCAAAAAGGCAAGAGAGAGGCTTTCCTTTAAGCCAAAGTTTTCTATCGATAAAGGCTTGGAACCCACGATTTTTTGGTATAAAGAGCATATCTCTTGGTTTTCTAAGTAATGTTTACAGGAATTATTGAGGAAAAGGGGCAGGTCAAAAAACCGGGAAAGAGCCTTTATATCCGGGCAGGAAAGGTATTAGATGGGCTTAAAATAGGTGGAAGTATTGCTGTTAATGGCACCTGCCTCACTGCGATTTCTATTGAGAAAGATGGGTTTTCTGCCCAAGTCTCTTCTGAAAGTAGCAGGCTAACAAACTTAGGCAATTTAAGAACAGGTGACCTTGTCAACCTTGAAAGACCACTGAAGCCTACAGACTTTCTTTCAGGTCATATCGTGCTTGGGCATATAGATGGCTTAGCCGAGCTTTTGGAGATAAAAAGAGAACTCTTCTGGTTTTCTATTCCACCAAGCCTCAAAAGGTATTTTGTCAAAAAAGGCTCTGTAGCCATTGATGGTGTCAGTTTGACAATCTGCAACCTTTCTGAAAGTAGATTCTCTGTCTCCATCATCCCGCATAGCCTAAAAGAGACAACATTTGAGAAGATGAAACCAGGCCATAAGGCAAATATCGAAACAGACTATCTGGCAAAGATAGTAGAAAGAATTCTTGGTAGCAGAGAAGAGGGCATGGAGAATCTCTTGAAAAAGGAGGGATTTGGAAATTCTCGGTTATTAGACAGTCTGTAACACTTGAATCATTTGAAGCAATAATCTCTCTCTCGATGAGGGAAAAATTCAATGTAAAATGCAAAACTAACAACTATCAATTCAAAATTACTCCTCTTCTTCAAATGTTAATTGATAATTGCTAATTGATAATTTTACATTGAATTCCCTTTTTGCTTAGTTGTTGCTTCATCTGGCTAAATAGTTATCACTACCCTACAACCTTAGAAGAGATAGCAGATTTCAGAAATTCTATTTTAGTGTTTGAGGAGACCTCAAGCAAAATAGTATTCTCTTTTACATCTACCACCTTTGCGCAGATTCCAGCTGAAGTGATGACCCTATCGCCTTTTTTTAGCTCCTTAATCATCTTTTTGTGCTCCTTATCCTTCTTCTGTTGTGGAAGAATGATGAGAAGATAGAAGATAATGACGATAAAAATGATAGGCAAAAATCCCATCAATCCTGCACCTGCTGGTGATACATTTTGTGTTTGCTCAGCATAAGCTATCATATTTACATCCTCCTTAATTTTTCGTATTTTTTATCCAAAAACCCCATTTTTCCTTTCAGGGAATCCTCACCTGTCTTTATGAGTTTTGAGAGATGGTCTTTGAAGGTAATCCCGGCTCTATCTGCCTCTTTACTTTGCTCGGTCTTTAAGATTTGAACTGTCTCCTTATCTTTTATCTCAGAGAGCAATGTAACTGATTCTCCTATCCCAATGATTAAAATTGTTTCTGCTATCTCAATTATTTGGATATATTTATTCGGAGCTATGGCTTTTGTGCTAAGTATTCGGATAAGCCCTGAAGAGCCTGCTATTCCTTTTCCTTTGCTCAAGATAAAGAGAAAAAGGTAGATAAACCCTCCTATCAACCCGAGGGCAAAGATTAGCTTAATGATAAGCCAAAACAAGGATATAGTTGAGACAGCAGATTCCATTCCAATGGTTGGTGTTCCCATCATTGAACAATAGAGAGCCTCTCCTCTCGGTTTATAATGTTGGCAATTCTAATCCCAAAATTCTCATCTACCACTACGACCCCAGCCTTAGCGATGAGCTTTCCATTGACCAAAACATCAACCGGTTCTCCAGCCAATCTATCTAATTCTATGACATCTCCTGGTCCCATCCTCAACAACTCCTGAATATGTTTCTGACTCCTTCCAAGCTCTACAGTCACCTCAACCGGAACATCCATTAGAAGCTGGAGATTTTGTGGTAGCTCTGGGGTAGATGGCGCAGTTTTGGCAAACTGGACGGATCTACCTGCTTCTTCTTCGGGAACCTTCTCTTCCTTCTCATAAATAGACTTAACAATAGGTTTTGCCATATCCACTGGCATAAGCTGGAGAAGGTTTCCATCAAATAGGTCTCCAACAGTAAGGTTGTAATTGATTCTCACTACCTCCTTCTCCTTTAAGATTGCCAAACCATCTTCTTCAGTTGCAAAATCAATCACCTTTATCTTTGGAGGTCTTTGGGAGGATATGGTCTTTCCTGTTTTTGTAGATAGAGAAGAGTTGGCCGCATCAATCATCTTTCCTACAGCATCAGCTAAGGCACCCATATATGCCTCTGTCATCTCTCCTTTCGGAGATGTTCCATCGCCACCTGTAGCCAGGTCTGCCATAGTCATTCCATGTTCCTTTAAGAAAAGGATATAGGTCATTCCCTTTATGCCATCTACATATTCTACCTCAACCACAATGGCATCCTTTGGTATCTCATCCTCTATCTGTTGAGGGGATAATGTTTGAACATCTGGGTTCTCTATCTTTACCTGCTTCTTTAGAATTCGAGAGAGGACATCAGTGGCAGCAACCATAGATGTCTTATACGCTCCAGCCAATCTTTGTTCATCCGCTCCTGTGATCTCTTCAACCTTTTCTTTGTCCATGTCACCAAGGAGGGCATCCATCTCATCCTTGGTTACAACTGTTTCATTTATCTCAGACATATCTCCTCCATTTTTCTAATCCTTGTCATTTTATAATGAAAAGAATATTTTGTAAAGAAATATCTTGAGGCGAATATTCTTCACCTGCACATCAATTACAAAAAAACCCTTGAAATCCTGATAGCTTTGCAATATAATCTTCTTGTTACATCAACAGATTTCCGGATAGGCTTATTGAGGTTGGGAAAAGGCTTGGTGGAAATGGCAAAATAAAATGATTTTTTAGGATGGTTCACTTTAGTTTGATGAAAGTGGTCATTGTAATGCCGGCAAGAAATGTGGAGAGGACTCTCGAGCGGACATATAACGACATTCCAAAGAAGATAGTAGATGAAATTATCCTTGTTGACAACAACAGTAAGGATAGAACTGTAGAGGTGGCAAAGAGCTTGGGGATAAGAGTCTTTTGTCATCCAACAGATAGAGGTTATGGTGGCTCTCAAAAGTCTCTTTACACAGAGGCATTAAAACTTGGGGCTGATATTATTATTATGCTCCACCCTGACTATCAGTATGATGCCTCCTTATCACCTGAAATGATAAAGCTCATTGCTACTGGTCAAGCAGACTGCGTAATAGGCTCAAGGATTAGAACAAGAGAAGAGACTTTGGCAGGAGGGATGCCGCTCTACAAATATATAGCCAACAGAACATTGACGCTAATAGAAAATATCGGCACAGGCTCCAATCTCTCTGAATTTCATACAGGTTTTCGAGCATACTCAAGAAAGCTCCTTGAAACTATCCCCTGGCAAATAAACTCAAATAATTATGTCTTTGACTCAGAGATGCTTTTGCAGATAATAGCCTTTGGCTTTAAGATACTTGAGGTTCAGGTTCCGACAAGGTATTTTAAGGAGGCTTCCTCGCCGAACATAATAGAGAGCACAATCTATGGTAGCTCAACCCTCTGGGCTTTATTCAGGTTTATCCTGCATAAGGCAGGGATTAAGCAGGCTTTATTTACCCCTGTCTTTGTTGAAAAATGAAGAAGATAAGTTTGAAGACAGGCAAGCCCTGTAGGTTTTATGATATTACCACAAAGGTTGAGGGTCTGCTAATAGGGCTAATAGTTTTAGTTGTGCTTTGCGTTTGCAACCCGGCTATAGCCAAGAGCAAACCGCTAACAGCATCATTTTCAACAAGAATACTCCTGGTCAAGATCAATTAATGTAAGCGAGAAAGGTTGGACAAGCAGGATCATCATAGGGTTGGATGAGGGGAATATTGAGGAAAAGATTAACTCAGAACTTGCCACACTTGTCATAACCTCTGATCCATCAGGGGCAGAGATAACAGTAAATGGCGTGGTGATGGGCTTAACTCCGATTACTTTTTCTCGGCAAAGGCCAGGAACCTACGAGATAAAGATCAGTAAGGCAGGGTATGATGATTGGATTACGACAGCAGTTCTGTATCCGGGCAAGACAACTAATGTTCACGCGGATTTGGGAAAACCAGTTATAATGATAGTTGTCTTAGGCATACCACGGGATACAATTGCGGCTTGTCCATGGAACAGTCAGGCTTTTATCTCTGTTGAACTTAAGGATAAGTTTTTGTTAGCACATGGAGCGCGACCGGAGGGGGCAAGTGTGCTACCTACTACAGGGACAAAGACATTTGTTACCGCACCTGGGGTTCCCGGAACATTTGAGGTGCGCCTTGAGCTTAGTGAGGGAACTCACACAGCGTATGTGACCAAAACAGTAACGGTTGAAACCTCAAAGGTGCATAGTATAAAAGCTGATCCAAGTTTTTTAGCCTTAGAGGTTGGTCAGACAAGCGGAATGATCAACCTGATAGCACGGGATCAGTTTGGGAATCAAGTTCCAAACATTTCAGGAACATTTACCGTGGCATCCGGTACAATGACCCCTATATATGGAACCCAGTCTGTTTATAAAGCAGGCACAACAGCGGGAGTTGTTGTGATAACCCTTACTGCCGTTCAGGACAGCAATACCTTTGTGACTACCTGCGTAGCGACCATAACACCAGGAGCAATTACAAATATTATAATGTCCAATAATGCGACTATCACAGCAACGCTTGCAAGCCCTGCCACGATAACAGTAATTGGCACGCCAACTGACAAGTATGGTAATGTTGTTGACACGCTATTGAACTGGTCACTGCAAGGAATAGGCGCCATAAGCCCTCAAGCAGGAGCGCAAACTGTATTTTCAGGAACACAGGCAGGAACCAATATTATCACAGCCAGCACTGGAACCACGCAAGGATCAATGACTGTGGTTGTTATCGCTCCACAGCCAAAGATTTATGACATTGTTGGGAGCAGAACAGCAGGAGTAGGGTTTGAAGTTAAG
>JASEHO010000056.1 GCA_030018505.1 bacterium | reverse complement strand
ATTAGACTCTATGAGAAAGAAAGGGGCAGATATAACCAAGATAGCTACATTCATAAAGAATAGAGAGGATTTGGCAAGACTCCTTCTTTTGACAAACAACTATAAGGCATTACCCATAATCACTATTGGCATGGGAAAGATAGGTATGATAAGCAGGGTAATCGCACCAATCTTTGGGTCCTGCCTTGCTTATGGCTATATCAACAAACCTCAAGCACCAGGCCAGATGAAGGTATCAGCACTCAAGAAGGAGATAGAAAGATTCATATGTACACAGTAGAAGTTTCCGATAGAATCTCTTGTGCCCATTCTCTTTTGGGCTATGCTGGTGAATGTGCCAGGCTCCACGGACATAACTTTGAGATAACTGTTGTTCTTAAAGGGAAAAGTCTTGATAACTTCGGGATGTTGGCTGATTTTAAGGAGATAAAGAAGAGGCTCAGATGCTTACTTGAAAGATTTGATCATCAAAACCTGAATACCATTCCTCCTTTTGACAATATTTTACCAACATCAGAGAACATAGCCTCCTCTATCTATAGAGAGTTAAAAGGTTGCCTGCCTCAGCTTTATGAGGTGAAGGTTTCTGAGCAGAAGGGTTCTATAGCCACATATTCTGAAACCTCCTAACTAAAGCGAAATGAATAAGATTGAGCCAAAACTTGAGATTGGACTGCCAAAGCTATATCTTAGGGGCTTGGAAAAGACAGGCTCTTTCTCCTCTATCTTTAACTCTATCCTCAATCCAAAAAGCAGAGAAACGAGCTGTTCTGCCTGCAGAGAGATGAATTATGTCTGCTCAGATGGAAGAAGATTTTCTGTCTCGCAAAAAGATAGCTTCTCCTTTGTTATGGAGCATGAAATAAGTCATCTTACCTCAAAAAGGGCTATCTATGGAGAGAAGGTTGTTTCACAAAAGGTAAAGTTCCAGGAAGCGGTTTGCCCAGTCTGTAATGAGGTCTATATATCTGGCGGAAGAGCTATCACCTATACAGCCTCTAAGCCAAAGATTATCCTCCCAAACGACCTCAAATCCTTTGGAATAGGCAGAGAAATAGATGCGTTTGTGTAGCTACTTAAGCTATAGTTTATAACCCAAATTTGACAGTTAAATTTCTAAAGCTGCTAAGTTTATCATGAACATAGGAAGAGGGGAAGGTGATTCTGTGAAAGAGTTTCGTAATATGTGGAAAGGCAAGAGTGTTGACGAGATATGTTGCCAGATAGAAAAAGCAAAGAGGAAGGGAGAAATATAGGGAATCCACAATCCTTTAGATTGCACAGATTTGCATAAAATTTTACGCTTTACGGCATACAGCCGTTGTGGCTTAAGATAGGGTTGCAGATTTTTGGAATTGGTCAAGAATATGATGAAAAAGATATTGATTTTGGGGGAATTAAGGAGTAAGAGCGGTAATGTTCCAATTGAAAGAATAGAGAGCAAGATTTTTCTAATTAGAGGCCAGAAAGTAATGTTAGATAGGGACTTGGCAGAACTGTATGGAGTGCCTACAAAAAGACTCAATGAACAAGTAAAGAGGAATATAAAGCGGTTTCCAGAAGATTTTATGTTTCAATTGACGAAGGAAGAAGCAAATTCTTTAAGGTCGCATTTTGCGACCTTAGAAAAAGGGCAGCATTTTAAGTATTTGCCTTATGTCTTTACAGAACAGGGTGTAGCTATGCTTTCAACTGTCCTTAACAGCGAAAGAGCTATACAAGTGAACATTGCCATTATGAGGGCATTCGTAAAATTAAGACAGATCCTTTCTACTCATAAAGAACTTGCTCATAAGTTGGTTGAGCTTGAAAGAAAAATCGAAAAACACGATACCGAAATCCAGGCTGTCTTTGAGGCAATTCGCCAATTGATGACTCCACCCACTAAAGAGATGAAGAAGATAGGATTCAAAAAAGATTAAATCCACAGATTACGCAGATTACGCAGATTTTGAGATTGACTGATGGCTGACAACTGAAGGCTGAAGGCTTATTATTACTATACACTCATAACTATAAACTAATAAAATGGAGGTTTTGAGGGTGAGGGGATTGAAGAAGATTTTGGTTTTGGGGGGAATTAAAGAGTAAGAGTGATAATGAGTAGCTTGGTTTTAGTTGAGAGAATAGAGGGTAAGATTCTTCTGATAAAGGGTCAGAAGGTGATGTTGGATAGGGATTTGGCGGAGTTGTATGGGGTGAAGGCTATTAGATTGAGAGAGCAGGTGAAGCGAAATATAAAACGATTTCCACCAGATTTTATGTTTCAGCTAACAGAAGAAGAGACAGATATCTTGGTATCGCATTTTGCGATACCTTCTAAAAAGCATTTGGGTGGCTATCTTCCATATGTCTTCACAGAACAAGGCGTGGCTATGCTTTCATCTGTCTTAAACAGCGAGAGGGCTATCTTGGTCAATATTCAGATCATGAGGACATTTACCAAGCTTAGAGAAATTCTCTCTACTCATAAAGAGCTTGCCCATAAGTTAGCTGAGCATGAAAGAAAGATTGAGAGGCATGATGTCGAAATCAAAGCTGTCTTTGAAGCAATTCGCCAATTGATGACTCCACCCACTAAAGAGATGAAGAAGATAGGGTTTAGGCATGGAGGAGAATAGCCACAGAGGGCATAGAGGGCACAGAGAAATAGCGAATCCTTTAGATTACGCAGATTTTCACTGGATTATTGCTATACACTATACACTCATAACTATAAACTAATTAAGATGGAGGTTTTGAGGGTGAGGGGATTGAGAGAGGTTTTTGTGAAGCAAGGATATAGGGCTTTGGTTTTAGGGGTGGCTTTAAAAGGAGTAAAAATTGGAAGATGGATATAGAAGAAATAAAGCGGAAAATCAGAGAAGGTCGCTATGAAATATCCAAGCACGCTGAAGTAGAGAGAAGGAAAGAAGGTTTAGATATTGGAGATGTCAAGTCATCCATATATAATGGTAAGATTATTGAAGAATATCCCGATGATCCAAGAAATTCTTCTTGTCTTGTCTTTGGATTTGATCAAAATGGTATCCCTATCCATTCTGTCTGTGCCTTCTTGAAAAGTGGCAAAATCCGCATCTGTACTGTTTATATTCCAAATGAAGAAGAATGGATAAGATATCAAACCAGAAAAAGAAAGAGGTGAGTAAATTGAAAAGATATGATGATTGTTCCTTTTGCGGAGGAAAAGTATTGCCTCAAAGGGTGAAGGTCGATTACTGGTGGAAAGGAGATTTGACCATCATTGAAAATGTTCCAGCAGGGGTGTGTCAACAATGTGGTGAAGAGTACTACGATGGCCCAATAGCTGAGGAGATGGAACATTTGGTCAAATCAAAAGAGGTAATAAGGACTATCTCTATACCAGTAAAAGAGTACAAAGAAGCAGTTTTTTCTTAAAAGAAATTAGACACGGATAGGCACTGATCTTCACGGATGTTTTTTGCCACAGAGGACTTAAGAGGGCACAGAGAAATAGCGAATCCTTTAGATTGCGCTGATTTTCACTGGATTATTGCTATACACTATACACTCATAACTATAAACTAATAAGATGGAGGTTTTGAGAAATGAAGAGATTGAAGAAGGTTTTGGTTTTGGGGTGCGTGTTTATGGGAATGTGGGGAGGGGATGTTTGGTGCCAAGAGGTGAAGGGAGATAAGTCAAAGAATCTTGGGAATTTTCAAGTAAACCAAGATAAAAACACTTCGTTCTATAATTCAGCAGTTGATATCCTACCCCGCTTTAAAGTTGATAGCGTCCCTTCTGAAATAACTACATCATCTTGGGTTGAGCTTAAACCTGTTTACGCAGGATCTTTAAATAAATATGGTACTACCTGGATAGAAACATTAAATGATACTCCTTCTGAGACTGGCGTATGTAGTGTGCTGAGAGGAAGGCATGGGCAAGGAGGAAGGTATCATCTTACGAAGGGGTATATGTCCTTTGATACTTCAAATTTAAGCGGAGTTGCAATTAAATCTGTCAAGTTTCGGTTAATAGCCGTTGGATATAGATGGGACCAGATAGAACCCGATCCTCCTTTCACGGTACAGGTGAACTGCCATCTTTGCTCATGGGGAACATTAGACCCAGAAGACTGGAATGCAAAAGGAACACCTCTGTTTTCGGCTACTTTCTCGTCAAATAGTGGTTCTACGCTTCATCCTGATATTGATAAGCTATTTGAAATAAATATAAATACGGCAGGAATGATACAATTTATATTTACAGATGGCAAATTCGATGATGCTCCTCCTGCAGACCAAAAGTGTCAAGGAGCAGTTATAATTGGAAGACTTTATGTTTTTATTGATGATGGAAATAATGGAGAAACCCAGCCACCAATCGCCTCCTTCACATATTCCCCAGAAAATCCTGTGGTTGGTGAAGAAATAACCTTTAATGCTTCCTCTTCACAGGATCCAGATGGTGGTGAAATAGTAAGCTATAACTGGAATTTTGGAGATGGAAACTCAGGGCAGGAGAAGATAGGCACTCATACATACTCAAAACCTGGAACTTATACTGTCACCTTAACGGTGACAGATAATGATGGGCTGACAGGCTCCGCACAAGAGGATATAACTGTTGAAGTTAAGCCAATACAAGGTATAGTCTACAAAGACGAAAACAAGAATGATACATGGGATGAGTCAGAAGATATTCCTATACCAAATGCAACTGTTAAAGCTGTTTTAGATAAAGAAGTCAAGGGGTCAGCGATAACTGATGATAATGGGAGATATTCCATATCAGGCATTCCTGCTGGAGATTATACTCTGGAAGTATCATATGAGCTTTGTGGTCAAAATGCAATAAAACTTGTTCAACCGTTACAAACCTCTGTTCCTGTCAGCAAGGATGTAAATATTGAGGTCGATTACTTGCCTGTTGACTGCGGTTCTAATCTTTGGGAACTCTGGCATTATGGCCCAGTCTTTAACAAAGATAATATAGTTTCAGTTCATGGAATCCATCTGCCTGCCTTTGGTGGTAAAGACAAAATAGGTAAGCCAGATAATCACTTTGGCGAAATTCACAATTTACTTCAAAAAAGGGCAAATGGTCAATACAATGTCTGGTTATTTGAATATGCTAATAAGGTTGGTTCTTGGATAGGTTATACCTCTGGTCACATTGAAGATTATGCCTCTTGTCTAAATGAAGCTGTAGGAAAGATTAACCAGCTTAATAATGAAAAAGGTTCAAGCAAAGATGTTTCATCTATCATAGCCCATTCAATGGGTGGAGTTGTTACAAGAAAATTTCTTCAAGATACTCCTGAATATAATATCAAACTACTAACCTTAGCGTCTCCTCATTTTGGAGGTGAATTTACCCACTGGGGACCATTTGAATCTGCTAAAGATGTAAGTCCGGCTGGAAGCTTCTTGTGGAATCTTAACTTTAATTATCAATATGGGGAATATTTGGTTGCTTCATTTGTAGGAACAAATGACTTAGTGATTAAGGTAAGTTCCGCCAGTTTGATTCAATCTCCTAATGATCCAACTCAAGGAATAAATTACCCATCCAATTATTACTTTGTGACTATTGAAGGAAGAGACCATGGAGTCAACAATATACAGACAGAAGCAGACCAAGTGTTTGTGTATATAATGAATTTTCTTTCTAATAATATGACCCCATTCAACCAGAACCCCTCTGAAGTTATAACAAGCTTTACAAACACTTTAAGGCCTTATATTTCTTTTTGCTACTCTGGAAAAGCAAGATTTTGGGATGATTATCCAATGGTAATACCTTTAGAAAATGGTGTAGAAAGTAGAAGAGTCTATAGTCCTCGGTTCTTTTCTTCAGATCTGGTAACAAAAGGAGAGCAAGGCACAGCAATTGATTCAGGTGGGAACTTAGCCAAAGGATGGATTTGGCTATATCATGCCCACCCTGAAGATGATGGTTTACACATTTACTATGCCTCTGATAAGTATGTGGAAGTGAATATTACTGAGGCACAATCAATGATTGTGAAAAAATTAATAGGGGAAGCAGTTGCTGAAGAAACTCCTAATGTTGCCCTTTCAATTGCACCTATCAATGCTGATGAAGGAGGATTCGCATCAGCAGGAAGCGATGGCATTTATAATAGACATAGTATTTTCATTTCCTCCGATGCCCTTTCGGAAGATACAACAATTTATATTTCTAACCCTGAAAACAATCATGGTTTATCTTCAGCAGTTGACTTTGGTCCAACCGGAATTGTCTTTAATGAACCTGTAACATTAACTGTAGAGTATAAAGATTCTGATGTTCCTTTGGGACACAATAAAACTGAAATGAGATTATTAATTTGGGAAGATGATAGATGGAAACAAGTTCCAGGAAGTATGATCAATCCTGAAGATAACACTGTCTCAGGTAATGTAACCCACTTATCAGTTTATGCTGCTGGTATTCCAAGTCAGCCAAACATTTCAGTTTTCCCTTCAAGCCATGACTTTGGCAGTGTAAATGTGAGCGATACATCAGCAGCTCAGACCTTTACCATTTCCAACACAGGCACAGCAGATCTTATAATAGGAACTCTTTCGATTACAGGCATAGATAGCTCAGAATTTAGCATCCAGAACGACAATGCTTCAGGTCAAACCATACCACCGTCAGGAAGCCGCACAGTTCAGGTAGTATTTTCACCTCAATCAATAGGGATAAAGAATGTCGATCTCTCCATTCCATCCAATGACCCTGAGGCACCGACATTGAATGTGGTATTGAGTGGAGAAGGGGTAATACCCAAGGAATGGACTTTTATGGTTTACCTTGATGGAGATAATGATTTAGAAGATGCGGCTATTAAGGATTTCTTAGAGATGGCAGAAGTTGGTTCAAATGACTATGTAAATATTGTGGTTCAGATGGATAGAATCGCTGGGGGGAATAGTTCCTATGGTAATTGGACCGATACAAAGAGGTTCTATGTTACTCAGGGGATGAAACCCGTGTCTGGAAATGCTATCATAAGTTTAGGTGAAGTAAATATGGGAGATCCGAACACTTTACTTGATTTTATCAACTGGACAACTACCAAGTACCCGGCTGATAAATATGCCTTAGTTTTCTGGAATCATGGTGGTGGTTGGCGAATACCTGAACAAAAAAGACCTCAAAAGGCAGTTTGCTGGGATGATACCAGTGATGGCGACTGTTTATATATGGCTGAAGTAAAACAAGCTCTTGGAAGTGCAACTACTTATTTAGATTTAGTAGGTTTTGATGTCTGTCTTGGTGGAATGGTAGAGGTAGCTTATGCACTGCGAGGACTATGTAATGTCATGGTTGGCTCAGAAGAAATTGAGCCAGGTGATGGCTGGCCTTATGATACTATTTTAAGTGATTTGGCAGGTACACCGACTATGTCTGCACAGGAATTAGGAGAGGTGATAGTTACAAGATATGGCGAATGTTATGAATCACGATTCAATTACAATACTACCCAGTCAGCCATAGATATGGCTTTCTTGGGAACCCTTTCAACAAATATTGATACTTTTGCTGACAAAATGGATTGGTCTGCTACAGACCCAAGATGGTCTGAGATAACCACTGCTCGCAGCAAGATCAATGCCTATGGTGAGCCGGACTATTGGGGAGTCGATCTATTTTATCTTGCCCATCTGATAGGAAGTTTCACCACTGATACAGGGCTACAGATAGCCGCCGATTCCTTAAAAACAACCATAAATAATAGCGTGATTGCTAATTACCGCGGCTCTGCAATAGATGATGACGATGGTTATGGCTCATACGGCCTGGCGATATACTTTCCTGAGACATTTTTAGACTATAAGACCGACTCTTACCATTATGCATACGAGGAGGGAAATACCTTCTATCCGGTAGATTATATTGATGACCATAGATGGGATAACTTTCTTAAAAGATTCCTTTTTCCACCGGCAACACCGGGTGTAGTTACCGTTTATAATTCTTCAGGAGACTTAATGGGAACTTATGCTACCATCCAGGAAGGAATAAACAACTGTCCTTTGGGAGGCACAGTATCTGCTGCAGCAGGGACATATACAGAGGCTATTTATATAGATAAAGGGATTGCTTTAATTGGAATAGGGACACCTACAATAGATGCGATAGGGCTTAGTGGAACAAATACAGTAACATTCGATAGAGACGGGACGAACAATGCCTTAATATCTGGGTTTATGATCACTGGGGCAGCAAGAGGGGGTGGTGGAACGGGTTATGGAATATTCTGCGACAATAATGCAGACCCAACAATTATAAACAATATCATAACAGGAAATGCGCGAGGTATTGGCTGTGTATTATCTTTTCCAACCATCACCAATAATACAATTATAGGAAATGAGAGGCTTGGCATCGGTTGCTGGGATAACTCTTCTCCATTCATCACCAACAACACCATATCAGGAAATGACTGGGATGGTATCTATTGCTACAATTCCTCCCCATTCATCATAAATAATATTATCACAAAAAATAGCACAACAGACCTTGATGGTTATGGTATCTATAATGATCCAGATGGTCCGGGCATACTTGTTATCAACTACAACTGTGTCTGGGGGAATGGTGATACAGGCGATAAAAATTACTATAATTGTAGCCTTGGGACATATGATATATCCGCTGATCCATTATTTGTAAATCCCCAGATTAAGGCAAATAAGACTAACCTGAGGTCTTCTTCTTTTGATCCAGAAGCAAAGGCACGAAAGAGGGAACAAAGGGCAATTGAGGAAGAAAAATTTGAAGGCTTGTCTGAGCGGTTAAGTAAGCCAGTTAAAACTCAAAACAGACAAATTACCATGAACGCCCAATACGACTACCATCTCCAGCCAAATTCTCCTTGCATAGATGCCGGCTCAAACACAGCCCCAGGAATTCCCAATAAAGACAAAGACGGCAATCCAAGGATAGTAAATGCAATAGTTGATATGGGTGCTTTTGAATTTCAGGGTACTCCACCTCCACCTTCAGAATTTGGCACCATTACCCTGACAGCACCAGCCACAGTGAATGTAGATTCTGGAACAGCCACTGTTAAAGCCTATGTAACAGACAAGAACAACAATCCTTGCACTGCCACTGTCTATTTCAGCCTTGATAGTGCCTTAAAGGGAACCTCAACAACCATAAATGGCACAGCCACATTCATTTTAACAGGCTTAACTACAGTAGGTGTATATGAACTAAAAGCTACAACAACCACAGCCCTTGCCACAACAACAATCACTGTAGAACCAGGTCAGGCAGCCACCATCACACTAACAGCCCCAAGCACAGTGAATGCAGATATAGGAACAGCCACTGTTAAAGCCTATGTAACAGACAAATACAGCAATACAATAACCACTACTGTCTACTTCAGCCTCAAAGAAGAATTAAAAGGAACATCCTCAACCATAAATGGCACAGCCACATTCATTTTAACAGGCTTAACTACAGTAGGTGT
>JASEHO010000055.1:1465-9651 GCA_030018505.1 bacterium | reverse complement strand
GTGTCAACCACAAAACCCTGGATCCTGACTGAAGGTGAGGGAACAAAGACGGTTTGGTATCAGGTAAAGGATAGGATAGGAAATCTTTCTATCTTTGCTAGCGATACAATCTATTATGATTCGAATCCACCAGTTTCAACCATCACCATTTGCACCCAATATGGCACAGAGGCACATCCAGGCCCAGCTTATGCCTCATCGACCACAGTTCTGCTCTACATGGAATATCCATCTGATGTGGGAGCAGTCTGTTATTCCAATGATATGGGTTCCTGGACAGATTGGGAAGCGCCCAATGGCACAAAGACATGGATACTTCCTTCTCTGGATGGACAAAAGAGAGTTTACGCAAAGACAAAGGATCTTGCCGGCAGGACAGCAATCTGCGCAGACTCAATTATCCTTGATACAACTCTTCCAGAAGGAACTGTCAAGATAGATAATGATGCCACTTACACCAATAATCAATACGGCTCTGTCACCCTGTATCTTACTTATCAAGATGCAACATCTGGTGTTGATCAGGTCCGGTATGCCACCCAAACCTTGCAAGGAACCCTCACCTATACCCTTTGGCAAGCCCCACAAGGGATATATTCTTATAACTTAGGTTCATCTACCTCTGCAACCTATGCCATTTACTATCAGATAAGAGACAGAGCAGGAAACATAGCCACTGTATCTGATACTATCATATTGGACACAGGCTCTCCTTATGTAGAGTTATTCACCCAGAAGCCGTATGGAAGCAGCACCCAAATTATTATTGAAGGAACAGCGACAGATGGAGTTTCTCCTATCAATAAGGTAGAATACACAAAGGAAGGATCTGTTTGGTATCCTGCATATTCAAAGGATGGTTCCTTTGACTCTCAATTAGAGGAGTTTACCTTTATCCTTTATAACCTTCCTGATGGAACCCAGACAATTACAGTTAGAGCTATAGATCAAGCTGGAAACTATGGGACAGAAACCAATCTCTATTTCCACATAGACTCTAAAGGTCCAGAGATTACAGGGGTTCTCATCAGACCACCAATAACCAATCAAAATCCTATCCTCATAGCTACAGCCACAGACAAATTTAATAGCGTTATCAGTATAGATTATTGGATAGATACCTTCTTTGGCACACCAACAGCCACTATCACTCCAATAAATGGTATTGGCACAGCAACTATAGATATTGCAGACCTTGTTGAGGGTTCGCATATCGTCTATCTTAGGGCTTATGATTCTCTGGGTAATGCAGGGGATACGAAGCAAACCTTATTTACCGTGATAACATCTGAGGCAGTCGCTATCATCACTCCAGGAACAGGAACGCATGTCAAGGGAATAGTAGAGGTGTCTGCTATTGCCCCAGATAGTACAAGGAAGGTCGTCTTTGAATACGGCTCTCTCACCTATCAGACAATCGGCATAGACCAGTCTGAGACGGACGGATGGTCAGTCTATTGGAAGACTCCGCAGGATGAGGCATCTTATACTATTAGGGCATCTGCTTATAACATCTCAAATCAATTCCTTGGGTCTAACACGGTTGTGGTAGAGGTTGACAATATAGCACCGATAGGCACACTTACCATCACCCCAGCTATTGCTTCAGAGACAGCTACAGTAGAGCTTATCGCATCAGATGATGTTGTCTCTGTTCTCTTTGAATATGGCTCTGGGACAGCATATGATAGGAATCCGCCATTTAGCTTCATCCTGGATGTCTCAAATCTAAAAGAGGGAACATGGACAGTCTTTGCCTTGATGGAGGATGAGGTTGGGAATAAGGGGACAACAGCCCAATCCTTCATAGTTGACAACACCCCTCCATCTCTAACTATTTATGATCTCCCATCAGATATACTGAAGGGAACTATTAGCATAAAATTCTCGGCTCAAGATTCTTTTGGTATTATTGGAACGCCAACGATCATTATTGACGGCGTGACATCAGCACCTGCTTCTTTCTGGAATGGTGCTACAGGAACATACATCTGGGATACAACTCAATACTCCAATGGTGGACATAGCCTTCAAATGAAAGCCTGGGATTGGGCTGGAAACTGTGGCTATTCTCCATTGGTCCAGGTGAATGTCAACAACACCCAACCCCCTGTTATCATTCATACACCGCGGGATATGGCTGTTGTCTCTGGCACAGTCTCTGTTAGCCTCTCTTCTGCTCCTGATTGGACGCAGTATGTAGCCTTTAGTGTTACCAAAGATTTTACTACTTACTATGGGCTTTCTGGTATCGGCACGAGAACTATAGACTACCAACAAGAAAATGGCTGGAGGGCTAATTGGCTAACCACAGCGTTTCTTGATGGCAACTGGAATATCTTAGCTTGCGCATATTCATTTAACCATCAGCTTATAGGCACAGACAGCATCAGGGTTTTTGTTGATAACACGGCTCCTAAGATAAAGATTCTCTCACCCACAAGTGCCTCTCCAGCAAGGACTTATGCAGATAGAAGGTTTGATATTCAATTCTCTTATACAGAGGCCCACCCATCGTTCTTAGAGATAGAGCTTTTGGATGGAACAATCACTCTTGTCAGGAAGATGATTGGTGGGCTGATACCTGGAGAGACTATCCTTTATGAGTCTATCTTTGTTCCGATAACTGTTCCTGATGGCTCATATACCCTTCAGCTTAGATTGGGTGATGTAGTGCAGCATCAAGCCACAGATACAGAAAAATATGCTGTGATAATAGAAACAACGCCACCTGATGTGGAGAAGGAAGGGACGCTAACCTTTACCCCAAACCTTACAGACAGATTAGAGATGTTCTATTCCAATGCCCTTTTGGGTGGCACAGCAAGCGATAGGATAGCCAGGGTAAGGATTGAATGTAATTGTGTCAGCCAGGGCGATATTACCTTTGATAAGAAAAGGGAGTTCAGGTTTATTCTCTCCTTGCGTGAAGGCACAAATACAGTGGATATCTACTTCACTGACATCTCTGGGAATACAGGCTCTCTTACCAGGACCATTTTTTATAGGGTGCCAAAGAAGGTGCAAATGATCGGCTCAAGGGGAGGGGTGATTATCAATCCGAATGGGAGCAGGATAGAGATACCAGAGGGTGCCTTGATAGGGGAAAAGAGGATAGCCTTTAGTCTGATACAGACAGCGGATGAGGAGATGGTAGGTAGCCTGGATAATTCTATCATCTTTTTGAAGACATACCACATGCTTTCTGCTAACTCAATGCTACTCTATGAGTTTACAGCAGATGGAGGGGGATATGTCTTCCATCAGCCAGTCAAGGTTACACTAAAATACGATGATAGTAATTGGGATAAGGATTTGGATGGGGTAAGAGATAGCGATGAGCTTGATGAGACTAAATTAGAGGCATTCTACTATGATGAGGTAGAAAGGGTCTGGATTAAAGTAGGTGGTGTGGTGAATACAGTCAATAATACCGTCACCTTCTGGGCGAATCACATAAGCATCTTTGCTCTGGGTGTGGATACAAAGCCTTCTCAGATAACAGGGTTCAAGGTCTATCTTACCAGAAACCCATTCAAGCTTGGTCAGGGGACAACCTTTGTCTTTGCCTTGCCAAAACCAGGTAAGGTTACCTTGAGAATCTTTGATTTAGCAGGAGACCTGGTAAGGGAGGTTGTAGCAGGTCAGCATTACACAGGCGAAAGCTCAGTCAATTGGAACGGTTGGAATGATGTTTCTGATAGGTATGTTGGCTCTGGTATCTATATCTATCAGTTCAGGGTAGAATATGACGATGGAAAGATAGAGCAAATAGTAAAGCCTGTCGGTGTTGTCAAATAGTGTAACGAAGGAAAAAAGGGAAATAAGGAAAAAATATAAAGGAGAAAGGGAGAAAAATGTAGAATTGGAGAAATTATAATAAACCTCTCTCTTTCTCCAACCTTCCCCATCTCTCCTTTAACTTTGTGAATAGTTACAAATGAGGATTGCTATTCTTAGATGTCCAGATTATGATGAAGAGAGGGTATTTTCAGCAGTAAAAAAGGCAGTAGAGCTTATAGGCGGAATAGATGGCCTAAAAGGAAAGATACTTCTCAAACCAAATCTTCTCGGTTTCTATCATTCAGATAGAGGAATAACCACCCACCCGTCTGTGGTCAAAGCTATAGCTAAACTGACTAAATCTTTCGGTGGAAGACCTGTTATTGCTGATAGCCCTGGTATGGGTATTCCCTATAACAAAGAATCCCTGAAAAAGCTTTACAAAACCACCCAGATGGAAGGCTTGGGCGCAGATCTCAACTATAATACAGAGTTCAAGGGTTTCTTTTTTCAGGATAAGGGATTCAGGCTGATAAGCCTTGTGGGTGAGGTAGATTCTGTAATAAACATCCCTAAACTAAAGACCCATTCATATACTGTTTTAAGCTGTGCTGTAAAGAATCTTTTTGGTCTTATCCCTGGCTTTGATAAGTTGGGGTATCACTCCACCCTACCAAAGATAGAGGATTTTTCCTCTATGCTCTTTTGCTTAGCTGATGTTGTCCAACCCAAGTTGACCATAGTGGATGGCATAGTTGGTATGGAGGGAGATGGTCCATCTGGAGGGGTTATTAGAAGGGTTGGATGGATAATTGTGAGCGATAACCCTATCTTAGCTGACCTGGCTGCTTGCAGATTGATTGGATGGAAGCCTGAGATAGTTCCAGGGCTCTCAGAGAGGGCAAAGTTATTTGATAGGTGTGAGTGGTTTGGGGATGAGGTTATGCCTATCTCCCCTCCTTTTCGATTGCCACAGAGTGTTGCCCCTTGGAAAAGGTTTGGAAGATACCTGAAGCCTTTCTTTACAGCAAAGCCTGTCGTCTCAATGGCCTGCATTGGCTGTGAGATTTGCAAGAAGACCTGTCCCAGGGGAGCTATAAAGATAAAAGAAGGCAGGGCTATGATAGATGATCTCTTATGTATTCGCTGTTATTGTTGTCAGGAGCTATGCCCACAAGGGGCAATTCTACTCAAAAACTCTGTATTGGCAAAAACCCTTTCATATCTTGTTGAAAAAAGGATATACAGAAGATGAATACCGAGAATAAATCAGCCTTTCTATTTGGCTGTAACAAGCATGTTTTTAATCTTTGACAATATTTTGATTAGATATTAGAATACCAATATTATGGCTAAACTACCACCATTAGATGATGCAGAAAGAACAAAGAGGGAGCTTGAGAAGACAAAAAATGAATTTTCTCAAGTGTTTGAGGCCACATCCTCAGCAATAAGGGTAATTGATAGACACTTCAGGGTGCTAAGAGCAAATGAGGCTATGAAGAGATTGTGTGGACTTTCTGAAGAGGAGATAAAGACTTTCTTGTGCTATGAGCAGTTTAAGTCTTCTATCTGCAATACACCTCAGTGTCCCCTGAAAGAGATGGAGGGAAAGAAAGAGGCAAAGGATTATGAAATAATCAAGGAGACACCTTCTAAAAAGAATGTCCATTGCCTTTTGACAGTATCACCTTACAAAGATTCCAATGGAAATCTGATAGGAATTATTGAGGATTTCAGGGACATTGGTAAACTGAAGCAGACACAAGAAGATTTTAATGATCTCTCAATGGAGATTTCCACAGGGCTTCATGAATGCACAAAGACCATTCAAAAACTTAGTCAGGCTGATACTACTCTTAAAATAGCTGAGGTCTCAAAAAATAGGATGATACGGAGTTTAGAGTCTGCTATCAACAAAACAGTAGAAGAGCTCAGCCAAACAATAAATAAAAAGGATGAATTTAATCAGATTCTGATTAAATCTCTTGATGCGGAAAAGGGAAATCTCCTACAATTGACAAAAGAGAGAGACGAGCTATCTAAAAGGCTTCAGGAAGCACTTAGCAAGATAGACCAAATGACCAGAGAGATGGATGGGGCACTGAGCAAACTCCAGGAACTCTCAGAGAAGGTAAACCCGATAACCACAGAGAGGGATAGTCTTTCTGAAAAGATTTCAGACTCTCTTGCGAAAGTTAATCAGCTAACAGTAGAAAGAGATGAGCTTTTAGTCAGAGCGCAAGAGATAAACCAGATAATAGCAGAGAGAGATGAGCTTTCTGGAAAACTTCAGGAGTCTGCTGAAAAGATAAGTGAAATGACAAGAGAGAGAGATAATCTTTCTGAAAAGGTTCAAGAATCCTTTGATAGAATCAATCAGATAACAAAGGAGAAGGATGAATTATCGGTAAGGACGCAAGAGATTGACCAGACAGCTGAATTATCCGAAAGGCTGGCTGAGGCAGAAGAGAGCGTCCGTTGGATGGAAAGAGAGAAGGTAGAGCTATCCGAAAGACTTGAGGAAACACTTACTAAAATAAATCAGATGACCACAGAAAGGGATGAACTTATCCAAAGAGTTCAAGCTCCTGATATGAAAACAGAAGGCTTATCAAAAGATGTTATTTTGAAGATCAATTGCTTGATAGATGAGCTACAAGAGAAATCTGTTGAGATTAAGAAAGTTTTAGAGTCTGACATCTGATAAGAGAAATCTGTTAATGATACAAATGTGGGGGGTGTGGCTACTTTTGTCCCGACAGCCAAAAACATCTCTTACACCGTGTAAGAAAAGGAGATGGAGATAAGGAGATTATGGGTTATCCCCATATCCCCTTTATTTACACACCATCACCTTTTTTACACTTTAATTTATATCCCGTCAAAAAGCGATCTTTCGCTTTAATCCTTTTTTACATAAGTTCAGTGATTGCAGTAGTAAGATTTTTCTTGACACCCATACTTTTAAATGTAATAATATATGGATAAATCAATGAGGAGAAAGTGTTATGTTGAGAGAGAGAGAGAGGATAAGAGACCTTTAGATACTTTTTTAGATAGCGTAAGAAAAGGAGCGGAAAGAAGGCGTCTTTGTCGCATAGATTGTGCGATAGGGACGCTTTTTTTATCCACAGATTACACAGATTTCACAGATTCATAGGATATTTAGTTTTTCTTCCTTTTTGTTCTTTCGGGGTTTCGTGATTATATTACTTCAGGTTAATCAGCTGAAAAAGAGGTGATGAATATAGAGGCAGACCTGTTAAGATAAAGCAAGCACAGTGCACTTTGATACACTGTGAATATTTAAGGAGGAAGAGTGTGAAATGAAAGATTTGATGAAAGATTTGATGAAAAAAGGGGTGGTGGTGGTGCTCACAGGAGTATTGGTACTCTCGTTAGCATTTACAAAAGCAGTATATTCTGCAGTGGAGGGGGGGATAATAGTTCTATCAAAATATAGTGAAGTTACGGTAACTTTCAAAAGTTCAGATGCTGGCTACAATAATCTATTTGGTTTCCATAGTCCTAGCCCTCCTGGTCCGATAAATCTCTTCTGGGGTCACTCTACACTCCCTGGTACTACAGTTAATCTGGGACAATTTCCAAAAGGAACAGAATTAATCTTCTTTATGAAAAGTCCTCCTGGATATACCTATTATACTGGTCCAGGGAGCAGAAATCCAGATGGGAAAGCTCACGCCATGGTTGAGAATTTATCTTTTCAAACATGGAGAATAGGTTTTGAAGATACGTACGGTGGTGGAGATTATGACTTTAATGATATGGTTGTAGAAGTAAATGGGAAGGTAGTAAACCGACCCCCAGTAGCCAATGCTGGTCCAGATCAGACTGTGGAGCAGACTAAATACCATGGTGCAAATGTTACCCTTGACGGCTCTGGTTCATCTGACCCTGATGAAGACCCACTTACCTACAAATGGACATGGCCTGGTGGCTCAGCTACAGGTGTAAAGCCAACTGTATCGCTGCCATTAGGAGCTACTACCATAACCCTGATAGTTAATGATGGAAAGGTGAATTCAGCTTCTGATATGGTCATTGTCACTGTCCGGGATACCACACCACCAGTAGTTACCTGTCCAGGTGACATCAGAGTAGAACAGAAGACCAGAAATGGTACAGTAGTCAATTATACGGTAACAGCAACTGACATCTGCGATGCTGATGTTACTATTGTCTGCATTCCACCTTCAGGTACAGTATTCCCATTGGGTAATACCACTGTGAATTGTACTGCTACAGATGACTCTGGTAACAGCTCAAACTGCTCGTTTAAGGTGACAGTAGTGGATACCACACCACCAGTAGTTACCTGTCCAAGTGACATCAGAGTAGAACAGAAGACCAGAAATGGTACAGTAGTCAATTATACGGTA
>JASEHO010000055.1:0-1366 GCA_030018505.1 bacterium | reverse complement strand
TAACAGCTCAAACTGCTCGTTTAAGGTGACAGTAGTGGATACCACACCACCAGTAATCAGCCTTGTAATCAACCCGAATACTCTATGGCCACCAAATCATAAGATGGTCAAGGTTACTACTGTGAGTGCAACAGATATTTGTGATGCAAACCCAACCGTTGTTATCTCAGTTACCAGCAATGAGCCAATTGATGGCTTGGGTGATGGTGATACAGCACCTGACTGGCAGATTGATCCTGACGGTACTGTATGGCTGCGAGCTGAGAGGAGTGGAACAGGTACGGGTCGTATTTACACCATTACAGTAACGGCGACAGATGCTTCTGGTAAGGTTGCTACTGCTACCGGAACAGTCAGTGTTCCGCATAATCAAGGCAAAGGCAAGTAAGGTAAAAAGCAGTAAGGGGTAATTGGTAAATAAAGGGGGTAGGACGGGTTAGTCTACTACCCCCTTTTTATTTTTGGAGGCAAAAATTTGAGCAACTTAATGGTAATCTTATTGTCAATCTGGACAGCAGGCTGTATCTCTATTGGAATCTGGGGTAAATATGAAAATGGAATAGTCTTTAAGGATGACTTTGAGCAGGGTATCTTAGAGTCAAATAAGTGGTGTCCCACAAGGGAGGGCGACTTCAGAGAGAGCATAGTGGATGTCCATGATGTTGACCCTACAGAGCTTTTTGACTATCGGCTCAGATTAAAGGCAGATACGATTGAAACCAGAGATGATACAGTAAAATTTCATGGGGTAAGGTCTATTAGAAGGATAGATTTTAGCAAAGGGAAGCGGATATCTTTTGACCTTGACTGGAATAATCAGAGTAATGGCTGTTATTTGACCGGAGCAGTATACCTTTGTCCTACTGCGACCAATGGAAATCCCAGGGGTGAAAAAGATTGGTTAAAGTTTGAGTATGTAGGGGTTCCTCCTGGATATAATGTTCGTACTGTTATCGCTACTAAGATTGATGGCATAGTAAAACCGTTTGATCTGGATGGTTGGCCTGAGAATCGGAAGGGTAGACAAATTTCCAATCAACGGATTACCATCATTTTGGATAGTAAAGGGTTCAAAGTTGTTGAAAATGGTAAAGAGATTTATAATTCGCAATCACATAATCTAAGGTTTACAGCAGCCTACCTCTATCTACAGATGAGCAGCCACAGCAATTATCCCTCACGCGAAATCTATTTTGATAATGTTGTAGTTTATCAAGCATACTAACAGTTTGAATATGACAATCAAAAGGAAAGCTGAATGTGAAATTCCTATGGCTGTATATTCCCTGTAACAATAGAGAAAAGAATAAATCCTCAACGCTATAATAAATTCCATAGCAAAAGCCAGAGAAAATTCCATAGCTAA
>JASEHO010000054.1 GCA_030018505.1 bacterium | reverse complement strand
ACCTCTCATAACAAAAAGATTGCTATAGGAGGTCCACTCTTTTTTGGATTGAGGGCAGAAATTAGCTGAAAACCCTTGACAGATAGGCTCTTTTTCCATAAAATACACTATATGCGGGTGTTGGTTATAGCGGCTCATCCAGATGATGAGGTCTATGGTGTAGGCGGAACACTTGTCAGGCATAAAGAGACAGGGGATGAGACCTTTGTCTATATAGTTACAGAGGGGTGCAGTCAGCAGTATAGAGGATTAGGAAAAAGAAGGCTGGCTGAAATAACCAGACAGAAGAAAGAAGAGGCAAAGGAGGCGGCTAAAATTTTAGGGGTAAAGGAGGTCTTCTTCTCTGACCTGCCAGATATGAAGCTTGATACCATAGCTCATGCAGAGTTAAATAGTGCTATTGAGACTTGCATTAAAGAGATAAAGCCAGATATTTTATACACACACCACTGGGGAGATGTGAACAAAGACCATAAACTTGTCTTTGAATCCACAATGGTTGCTGCCAGGCCCGGGATCTCCTGGCAGATAAAGAGGGTTCTTCTCTATGAAACGCCCTCGTCAACTGAATGGAATGCGCCTTTGCCTGAGGCTACCTTCCTTCCAAATGTTTATGTCGATATATCCAACACATTAGAGATAAAACTATCTGCTATGAAAGCATACAAGAGTGAACTCCGACCCTTTCCACATCCAAGGTCTATTGAGGCAGTGAAGATATACTCCGGAAAGAATGGTCTTGTTGTGGCCAAGAGTGCCGCAGAGGCATTCAGGCTGATAAGAGAAGTGATATAAACTAAAAACTCTCGTAACTATTTACCGAAGAGTAAAGTGCTTTTGAAGGGAAAAGGAGCACCAGAACACTAACAACTAATAACTAACAACTATTAACTGATGCTCTGATGACTGGTGCACTTATTGTTACTTCAAATGGGTAAAGTGTTACCACTTATTAAAAAATGGCAAAGATACATCCGTTTAGAGGCATTTTCTATAATCAGGAGAAGGTCAATATCTCTTCTGTTATTGCTCCTCCTTATGATATAATCTCTGAGACAGAGCAGGAGGCTTTCTATCAGGCTGACCCATATAATATCATCAGGCTTATCCTGGGAAAGACTTATTTAGAGGATACAGAGGAGAATAATAGATATACGCGGGCAAAAGAGTTCAAGGTAGCCTGGGAGAAAGAAGGCATTCTGATAAAGGAAGATGCCCCATCTTTCTATCTCTATCAACAGGAATGGAACTTAGCAGAAAAAGAAGGGAGAATGGAAGGTATTATTGCCTCTATTGAGGCTGAGCCATACTCTGCAAGAGCTATTCTTCCTCATGAAAGAACACTCTTCACACCAAAGAAGGATCAATTGGAGCTACTGAGGAAGACAGAGACAAACTTCTGCCCCATATTCCTTGTCTATTCTGATGAAGCAAGAAAGATTGAGAAGTGGCTTACTCCATCTGGGCCGCCTAAAATCCAGTTTGAATATGAAAACAGGCTTTGCAGGCTATGGCAGATTAAAGAGGATATAGAGAAGCTCTCGGCTATCTTTGAAGAAAAACAGCTATTTATTGCTGATGGACACCATAGATATGAAACAGCCCTTGCCTTTGCTAAAGAAAAAGGGGAAAATAGGGTGATGGCTATGCTTTTAGAGAAGGATAGAGGAGGATCTATTATCCTTTCGGCACACAGGCTCTTCAAAAATAGTTTATCTACTGAAAAGCTCGAAGGCTTTTTAAGAGAGAAGGTAAAGAAAGAGGAACTGCCCAACATTCTTTTAGAAAGAAAGGGTATTGGTGTCTTTGGTATGGTAAGCAGGAATGAAGCCTGTATATTAACCCTAAAAGACGGAAAGGAGCTTGACCTTGCTGGGTCTCTAAAAAGGGTAGATGTAGCTATACTTCATAATCTCATCTTTAATGGTCAGCAGGAAGAGAAAGATGTGGCATATACCAAAGATATAAAAGAGGTCTTCTCTCGTGTAGAGAGTGGAGAATTTGCTTGTGGTTTCTTGCTCAGACCAACATCATTTCAAAGCGTGATGGATGTAGCCTTAGACTCTCTATATATGCCAGGAAAGGCGACATACTTCTTTCCCAAGCCTTTCTCTGGTGTAGTGATGCATAGCCTTGAAAAGAAAACTTAGCCTTTTACCAAGATAGAAGTGCTTTTGAAGGAAAAAGGAGCACCAGTAAGGGAAAAGGAGCACCAGAGCACCAGTAAATAATTGATGTTTTGATGACTGGTGACTGGTGTTACCTTAAATGGGTAAAGTGTTACGGGTGATTTATTCTCGGTATAGACAAGACAGGTAACCCCTCAGTTATCAGTTGAAAAATGTGTTTAAGGAGAAGGGGAAAGGGAGAAAAAGAAAGAATTGGAGAAAATTTCAAAGTATTATAAAGTATTGTTTTTGATAGATGCTTTCCCCTATTCTCCATAATTCCCCTTTTCTCCTTTTTACTTTATCTCTATAATTCACTATCTTTTTATCCACCGAGTAACTGAGGCATTACCAAGACAGTTAAGAGATTGTTGACAGCAATAGATGTTTTAGATATACTTTGAGGTTATGCCAAAGCCAAAGAGAATTACAAGAAAATATTTAAGAAAGAATGAGGTGGCGGAGTTTCTTCGTCAATCTGTGATATTTGTGAAGAATAACCCAGAGAAGCTGAAGATTTCTGCTGGGGTTTTTGCTGGTGCTCTCCTTCTGATATGGGGAGTCTCCTTTTTTGTAAATAGATCAATCCAGGGCAAAGAAGATCTCTTTGTTCAAACCCTCAATTCATTTCATTATTCCGAAGGTGAAGAGAGGTGGAAAAGTGGAAAGATTGCAGTCGAGGGATTTCTGGCAAAGCATAGTAGAGGCGATTTGGCTAAGGTTATTTCATACTATAAGGGGTTAGCAGAGAAAGGCTTAAAGGATTATAAGATAGCAGAAAAGACACTCTCTCAACAAAAAGGTCAAGATAACTGGCTTTCTACCCCTTCTTTAGTCAATATCGCCAACATCTATGAGGAGAAAGCAGATTACCAAAAGGCGATAGATACCTATAAGAAGGTTCAAAAAGACCAATTTCTTTATGAATATGCCTCTTTTAGAATAGCCAAGTGTTATGATGCTTTGGGAAAGAAGAAGGAGGCTCAGGCAATCCACAAAGAACTAAAAAAGATAGACTCTGAGTGGCTACAGGCTGAAGGTCTTGATACCACTCCATCCTTTGGCACACCTACAGAGAAGCCATAATGAAGCCTGCCTATCTTTTATCCTCCCAAGACAAGATAAAAGAGAAGAGGGATGCACTTTATAGAACCCTTTCCTCTTGCAACCTCTGTCCAAGAGAGTGCAAAGTGAACAGGTTAGAGGGAAAGAAGGGATATTGTGGAGCAAACAAAGAATTGGTTGTCTCATCTATATCTCCGCACTTTGGAGAGGAATCAGAGCTTGTTGGTTCAAGTGGCTCTGGAACAATATTTTTCAGCCACTGCTCTCTAAAGTGCATCTTTTGTCAGAATTATGAGATTAGTCACCTTGGGTATGGAAGGTCAATAACAGAAGAAGAATTAGCAGAGGCAATGCTTTCTCTGGCTAAAATAGGCTGTATAAACATCAATCTTGTCACTCCAACTCATTATCTTCCCCAGATCCTCTCTGCCCTGCTTATCGCCAAGGATAAAGGATTGAAGCTCCCAATAGTCTATAATTCAAGTGGGTATGAAAGGGTTGAAACCTTAAGGCTGATTGAGGGAATTATAGATATCTATATGCCTGATATGAAGTATGGAAACCCAGAGGCAGCAAGTAAATATTCAAATGCATGCGACTATCCTGAACTTGCAAAGAAAGCCTTACTTGAAATGTATCGACAGGTCGGAGATCTTGAGGTCTGCGATGGAATAGCAAAAAGGGGACTTCTTGTTCGACATCTTATAATGCCATCAGGAGTCGCAGATACAAAGGAGGTAATAAGGTTTGTTGCCTCTATTTCAAAAGACACCTATATAAATATAATGGATCAGTACAGACCATTATATGAAGCCCACAAATATCCAGAGATCGCAAGAAAGATAAGCTATCAAGAATTATGTTCGGCAATTGAGGAGGCCAAAAAAAAGGGGCTTCATAGAGGGTTTTCACTCTTTGTGAAATTGCGGAGTTTGGTCAGGAAAGGAGATAGATGAGGAGGCTTGGGGGAGGGATTAAGAAGATAGTAGAAGAGATTAAGAAGAGAGTGAAGGAGAGATAGAAAGTGAATGAAAGATATAGAAAAAAAGATTCGGCGAGGCTTACCTGGGATACTAAGCCGAGGAGGGCGGCGAATCCTAAGGATATAGAGTTTCAGACCGCAGAGGTTGTGATTCCTAATCCGCAGCATACAGGACAGATTCCAATCTCTTTCAGGGATGGTCTATTTGGTGAAGAGGAGATCGATAAGCAGAGAATGAATCGGTTCATCTGGGGTGATAATCTACTTGCTATGCAGGCTCTGCTTGCACAAGGGTATGAAGGCAAGATTAACCTCATCTATATCGACCCACCTTTTGACTCAAAAGCGGATTACTCGCATAAAATGACTATTGAAGGCAATGAGTTCACCAAAGAGCCGTCTGTGATTGAACGGCTTGCCTACAAAGATACCTGGGCTGGTGGGACGGATTCTTACCTGGATATGCTTTATCCAAGGTTACAGTTGATGAAACGGTTGCTATCGGAGGATGGGAGTATTTATGTGCATTGTGATTACCGTGTTGACTATCTAATTCGGCATGTCCTAGTTGAAGTCTTCGGATCAGATCAGATTGTAAATGAGATAATTTGGTGTTATCGCCAAGGTGGTCGAGCCATCGATACATATAGCCAAAAGCACGATACTATTTTTTGGTTCAAAAAATCCTCAAAGCATATTTTTAATGCTGACTCTATAAGAATTCCGTATGAAGGAACTGGTGGTTATCAGACATCCGGCAAAGGAGTGAGAATAGGAGATAAAATTTATCTTCCCAACGAACTTGGAAAAATTCCAGAGGACTGGTGGGACATTGCGGCAATACCTCCTATGTCTAAGGAACGCATAGGTTATCCAACGCAAAAACCTGTTGAATTACTTGAAAGAATCATAAAAGGCGGCAGCAACCAAGGCGACCTCTCATCGCCGACTTCTTCTGTGGCTCAGGCACTACCCTTGCCGTTGCTGAGAAACTTGGCAGACGCTGGATTGGCTGTGAATTAGGTAAGGTTGGCATTCAGGTTACAAGAGCCAGGCTGGTGGAACAGAATACCAGTCCATTCCTTATCGAAAACATCGGTAACTACCAGCGGGAGATGATTTATCTTACTGGCGGTAGAATCTGGGAGATGCAGCAGTTGATTTTGAAGCTCTATGGGGCAACTCCACGAGACAAGACAAGCGGGTTAGGAATTAGGAAGAGTGAAGATGGAATAGAAGAGCTGGTCTATGTAGGTTATCCTGACAGACCGATTACTGCTAAGAAAACAGAAGAATTGGCCTTGCAGTCACAAAAGCTTGATGGTAGGGGATACAAGCGGTTAATTATTCTTGGTTGGGATTACGAATACAACTATCATCAGGCATTGGAATCTCGCAAGAGTATCCTTAAAGATAGCCTGAAAGTAGAGATAGAGAGCCGTGATATTCCGCCAGATATCTATGACTACCTCAAAAAGGCAAAGACCACAGAAGATATTGAGGCATTAGCAGACAAGGTGCATTTTCATGAGCGGCCATACTTACGATTGTGCCAGCCAGAAATAAAGCCAACATCAAATGGCAGGGTAGAAGTTACTATTGGTATCAAGCGTTATGTATTGATGGACATTCCCATCAGTCACAGCTCAAAAGAGGGACAGGCAAATTACGAGGCATTGATAAAGTTGTCCAAAGATAATTTTGCCGTATTGATTGACTATTGGGCTATTGATTGGGATCATGATGGATTCACCTTCAAGAGCCAATGGCAGGCATTTCGGGGTAATGGCAAGAAGGCAAAGACTGTACCGATTATGGCAACCGAGAAACTGGAGAAAAAGAAGCGGACTATTGCTGTGCGGGTGGTGGACATCTTCGGTAATGATGCTGGGGTAATGGTGGAAGTGGAAAGGTGAAAATAGAAGATATTAAAGAATTACATTATATCACCCATATTGATAACTTGTTGTCAATTGTTGACTACGGAATCCTGAATTATGAGAAGGCAAAGAAGAAACAGCATAAATCTGTTGCTAATCCAGAAGTACAAGAGCGTCGAGCTAAGGTAGTTGTCCCAGGAGGTAAAAAACTTCATTATTATGCTAACCTCTATTTTAATGCTCGTAATCCGATGATGCGTGCGTTGATTGATAACGATAAACATAAAAAACTATTGGTTATTCAAATAGATATATCAATTTTGGATGAGCCAGGAGTAATTATTTCAGACCGGAATGCTTCTTCCATTGAGTATGTTCGGTTTTATTCAGTTTCTGATGGTATAGATAAACTTAATGAAAACATTATTTTCGCAAGATATTGGACTGATCATGATTCAATCAAGCAATTTGAATTAAAATCAGGCATCTGTGCTGAAGTGCTGGTTCCTGATTGCATTCCCCCAAAATTTATTAAAGGGATTTATGTATCCTGTGAAGAAAGTTTAAAAAAAGCAAAAAGTTTATTAATTAACTCACATTTTGCAGATAAGATTTTTATTAATTCTGATTTATTTTTTCAATAAGGAGTATGCTAATGAGAAATATAAAGGTTTTGATTGGTGACATATTCAAATCTAAATCCCAGACTTTGGTAAACACAGTTAATTGTGTTGGGATAATGGGTAAAGGATTAGCATTAGAATTTAAGAAACAATTCCCGGATATGTTCAAGGAGTATGAAGTCCAGTGTAGACAAGGAGAGATACAATTGGGTAAGCCATATCTTTATAAATCATTAATACCACCGTGGATTTTATTATTCCCAACAAAAGAACACTGGCGTTCAGTATCAAATATTAGTAATATTGAAAAAGGATTGCGTTATTTAGAGGAGAATTATCAAGAATGGGGTATTACTTCTCTGGCGGTTCCGCCGATAGGTTGTGGATTAGGGCAGTTAGACTGGAAGATAGTTGGGCGAACATTATACCGCCATTTGGCAAGATTAAAAATACCAGTTGAACTATATGCACCGATAGGCACACCAAATGCAGAATTAACAGATGAATTTCTTGAGGCATTGATTTCTTCCCAATTAGAACAAGATGGAAAGCCGCGAACATCTGATATAGAACAAGATTTTATTATACTGGTAGAAGTCCTTGCCCGTCTTGAAAAAATACCATATCACTCTCCTATTGGTCGGGTTGCTTTTCAGAAACTTGCTTATTTTGGAACTGCTTTAGGGTTAAAAACAGGGTTAAAGTTTCAGCGGTATAGTTTTGGCCCATTTGCACCAGAGTTAAAAAATAAATTGACTAAATTAGTAAATAATGGTTTAGTACAAGAAGAATCTACAGATCGACTATTTAAAATGAAAGTTGGAACAACTTTCGAAGATGTCAAAAAGATATATCAAGATAATATTAAATCTAATCAAGAAATTATTGAGAAACTGATTGATTTATTCTGTCGGCTAAAAAACACTAAGCAGATAGAGCTTGTAGCGACAGTCCATTTTGCCAGGCAGACAATGAATATGAAACTTAATACTAAACCAACTGAGGAAGAGTTGTTAGATGAAGTGATGAGATGGAAAAAGAAAGCCCGTCCTCCATATAATGATATTGAAGTAGCTACAGCCATCCGTAATTTAGCGGTATTTGGTTGGATAGATGTAAGACCAAGTGATCAACTACTACTTGAAGAGTAAGTAGAAATGATAGTGTAAGATTATATCATCGTAAAGTTTATAATTGGTGGTAAAATAATTATGTCTAAACAAGATAATCAATCTTTCTCACAGATGTATTTAGCCAGGGCATTAGAAAGCGAGGTGCAAGCCTGGGTTGACCAGGGCTGGCATGGGGTGACCCAGACTACACTGGAGCTTTTTAACTACTGGTTTAGCCGTGATGAGGATACCCCAGAGCAGTTTTATCCCTGCCAGCGCCGAGCAATTGAGACAATTGTCTATTGCCATGAGATTCTTCAGGCTAAGACCCTACAGCAGCTTTTTGAACGGATAGCACCAGAAGCTCCTCTGCTACATCTACCATTAAAACAAGAAATAGAGTCTATTGACTTCCCTAAATATGCCCTGAAAATGGCAACTGGCTCAGGCAAGACATGGGTATTGGCTGCCTTGCTTGTCTGGCAGTATTTTAACAAGATAAACAACGAAAGACCAGGGGATTACTCCTATCGTTTTCTTGTGGTTACACCCGGTCATGAGGTGCTGAATAGGTTGCTTGATTCATTCAAGGGCAAACGGGACCCTAAAACTGGAAATAGAAATCCTGAGGCATCAGACTACAAACGACCACTGTTTATGCCTGAGGGTGCAAATTGGAGAGAGAGATTCCATCTTGAGATACTTGAGCCAACAGATGTGAAGTCGAATGCCACTCCTCCTGATGGCCCCTTTGTCTTTATTACTAATTGGCAACAGTTCCGTCTAAAGACAGGCGCTCAGGATCTCTGGGCCCAGTATACAGGTGAGGATGTAGAGGAAATGCCCAGGGGAGAGATAATCCTTGATTTTCTCTCTCAATATTCTGATCTGGTCATCATGAATGATGAGGCACATCATGTTCACGGGAAGAAGAGCGCCAGGGGAGAGGAGTTGGTCTGGCGTCAGTTTATGAACCTTTTACAAGAGCGGTTTAGGGAAAGTCATAACAATTTTGGCCCTTTCCTCCAGATAGATTATTCAGCGACTCCCTTTTATGGAAGTGCAGAAAAGAAGGAATACTTTCCCCATATTATCTATGACTATGAGCTAAAGACTGCTATGCAGGATATGTTAGTAAAACAGCTCTTCTTGGAGGATCGACAATCCACTTAGAGTAGTTATCTCTGTATTGATGCTTCGGGAAGGATTCGATAAAAACAATATTTGCGTTGTGGTAGTTTTGAGGGCGACTGAGGCAGACCTTTTATTGGAACAGATTGTTGGGCGAGGTTTGAGGCTTATGTTTCCTGGATATTCTTATCCTGAGCTTGTGGATGCCAAAAGAGAGGCATTCTATGAGATAACAAAGAGAAATAAAGCTCCTTCCAATTCCCTTGATTTTCTTTTTGTTGTTGAGCACCCAAGGTTCAGGACATTCTATGAGAGCTTAAAGAGTGAGGGATACATTATTGGAGGCGGAGATACAAGCACGACTCCATCGACTGGAGACCTTTTGCCAATTGATGCTATCCCAGATAGGCTCGAAAGATTTGATATTGCCTGGCCTACTCAGGTCTTTGATGAGGGTCGTATGCCAGAACTTTCCCAGATAGATATTGGTAGTCTTCCAAAGTATATGAGCAATTTTCGTCAACTAAAAGGTTGGCTTTCCAAGCTAAGCATTCAGGAGATACATGTGGAAACTGGAAAGAAGACAAAGACCTGGAAGCTGGATAATGAATATTTCGATTATTCTTTTTTCTTGAGACAGGCATCCAGAGCTGTGGCAACAAGAGGGAAGACCTCTATTCTCACCTCCCAACAAGCAAAGATTGCTGAATTGATGTTGACTAACGATAGGTTAAGTTGTATAATAACTAACCTATTTTAGATAAAATT
>JASEHO010000053.1 GCA_030018505.1 bacterium | reverse complement strand
GGCTATGGAAAAAAGTCTGGCGCAAGCTATGGAATTTTACTTGACTTTGAGGATTAACTATTAACTGTGGATATGACGCCCACAGTACCACAAAAATATAACATTTTTATTTTATAATAAACTATAACATTTTTTTATTATAATCTCATAAGATAAAAAGTCATAGACAAAAATATAGTTTATAGTATATAGTAAATAGTTAGGGGTTAAAGGAGTGATAAATTAGGGAGCTTAAACTCTATATAGAGAGGACTAAAATGAAAAAGAAGGAAGAAAAGGATGAGCCAGGCATAGAAAGTCTGGCAGATGAATTTTTAAGGGATATGGGTATGGGTGAAAAAGGAAAAGAGACAGAAAGACCAGAGGCAACAGAAGATCTAATGAAGATCTTAAAACCAGAGGAGGAAGAGCCTTCTTATAAAGAGGCGGAGGAGAAAGAAGGGCTTTCATTTTTTGAATATTCGCTTGAGGAAGAGCCACTTCCCAAGAAAGAACCCCTTCCTTTGGAAACCCCATCTTCTTCTTTCTCCGAAGAGCCAACTTATGGAGAGACTCCATCATTAGAAGAGCCTTTATTTCCACCAGAACCTACAACTTCTTCACCAGATGCATTCTCTTTTCTAGAAGAAAAACAGGAAGAACCATCTTCTTTTTTTCCAGAAGAACCTTTCTCAGTAAAAGAACCAGCGAAACCAGAGCTTTCATTTGCTCAGGAACCAACTCCTTCATCAGATGCATTCTCTTTTCCAGAAGAACCTTTCTCAGCAAAAGAACCAGTGAAACCAGAGCTTTCATTTGCTCAGGAACCAACTCCTTCACCAGATGCATTCTCTTTTCCAGAAGAAGAGACAGCAAAGTCTTATGAAGAGACTCCATTCATAGAAGAGTCTTTAGAGACTCCTTTGTCTCCAAAAACACTTAAAGAAGAGACTTCTATGTCTGCTTCTGAGATAATGGACTCTTTAGAGGAAGGGGAAAAACAAGAGGGTTTTTCTGAGTTAGAGGAGATTTTTGAGGAGCCTTCTTTAGAAGAGCATCATGAGCATGAAGAAGATGAGGAATATATAGTAGAAAAACCGCCACCAAAGGGAAAGAATAACCTCTTAAAGTTTGCTGTCATTGGTTCAATCTTGGGGATAATTCTTATGGCCGGCGGATATTTTGGATATAAGTATCTTTCGCCAAAGGTGATGAAGATAGATATTTTATCAAAGGTTACCGGAGGATTATTAAAAGGAAGCATTGAGATCAGCTCCGAGCCTACATCTTCTGATATATTCGTAAATGGCATACAAAAAGGAAAAAGTCCGCTTACTGTTTCAAACATTCCTCTTGAAAAGTATGAAATTAGAATAACAAAGGAAGGCTACCTTGAATGGACAGGAGATGTTGAGCTTTCTCTAAAGAAGAGAAAGGAACAGATTATAGCCAATCTTTCTCTTATTCCAGCACCTATCGGGATAGCTACAGTTACTACCATAGGAACAGGAACTTTATTTGTGAAGACCTCACCTGTTGCGGCAGTTTATGTTGATGGCAAAGCAATAAGGAGGATGCCTGTTATTCTTGATGAGGGAGTCCATACTATTACAGTTAGCAAAGATGGATACTACACCTTCCGAAGACAGATAGAGATAACATCTGGGGAAAAACTCCAGGTTGTAGCCAATCTTTCTCTAAAAGCAGGGAGCCTCTTTATTGATTCTATCCCAAGGTTTGCCGAGGTTATCTTTGAAGGACAAAGCAAGGGCAAAACACCTGTTTTAATTCCCGACCTTCCTTCCTTTCAAGCCTTTCGGATAAAGATAAAAAAGGAAGGCTTTGCTGAGTGGCGAGGAATGACCTTTACTGAGCCTTCCGAAAGGACAAAGATAATGGCGCTTCTGGAAAAGAAGACAGAAGGAGAAAAAAAAGAGCCAGAAAAGGTGCATTATATCTTGCCCAAGAAAATAGAGGGCAAAAGAGAAGAGCAAGAGCCATCTATAGTTGAACTCAAGAAGCAGATTATAGGATTTGAAAAAGGATTAAAGTTTCCTGAAAAAAAGATAGGAGAGAAGACAAAGAAAGAAGAGATTAAATTCCCTGAATGGACAATGGATGAAATTATTCCATCATACTCATATTCTGAGCCAGAACTCTTTAAGATGCCAGAGCCTATACCAATGAAGGAAAAAGTCCAGCTTCCTTTGGTAGATCAGGGGCCTGGTTACTGCTTTATCACCTCTGTTCCTGCAGGGGCTGAGATTTTGGTAGATGGAAGGTCTATAGGCAAGACACCCATTCGTTCTGTTCTCATTCCTGCGGGAAAGCACACCCTGACTGCACGGAAAGAGGGATTCAGAGAAGAGAAAAAAGAGGTTGCAATCAGCGGAGAGGCCACAAACTTTTTTAACATCATCCTTCCAAAATGAATTGGTTTAGAAGACCAAAATATACTACACTCACCCCACTGAGCCAAAAAAGAGAGAAGCTCCCACAGGGTGGAATCTGGATAAAATGTGAGGAGTGCAACGAACTTATCTACAAAAAAGAGTGGCTGAAGCTTCTCAAGGTCTGTCCAAAATGCGGCTTCCATTTTCAGATAAGCCCAGAAGAGAGGATTAAAATTATCTTTGATAAAGGAAGTTGGAAAGAGAGCTTTTCTGAAATAAAGCCTGTTGATTCCTTAGGGTTTAAGGATATAAAGGGATACAGGGAAAGGCTTACCGAATATCAAAAGAAGGTAGGCTCATTAGATGCGATAACATGTGGCAAGGGAAAGATAAGAGGGATAACGGTGGCAAGCTGCCTGCTCGATTTTTCCTTTATGGGCGGGAGCATGGGCTCTGTTATGGGAGAAAAGATAGCCTTGACAGCTGAAATGGCCCAAGCAGAAAGAATTCCTCTCCTTATCTTTTCTGCTTCAGGGGGTGCCAGGATGCAAGAGGGCATTGTCTCCCTTCTCCAAATGGCAAAGACAGTCTCTGCTATCAACTTATTAAAAAAGGAGGGCGGTTTCTATCTATCTGTGCTTTGTAATCCTACAACAGGAGGGGTGGCGGCGAGCTTTGCCTTTTTAGGAGATATTGTTATTGCTGAACCAAAAGCCCTTATCGGATTTGCAGGGCCACGCGTTATTGAGCAGACAATTAAAGAAAAACTACCCCCTGGCTTTCAGCGGGCAGAATTTCTTTCTGAACATGGAATGGTAGATATGGTTGTCAAAAGAAAGGAGTTAAAAGAGAAGATTTTCTACCTTGTTCGGTTCTTTACTGTAAGTCAATAAATATCCCTTGACGGCATAGAGAAAAACCCCTTAAAATATTCTTATGGCTGATAGCAAAAGAGAGTTTAAGGAAAAAGAGGCGCTTCTTGGAAAGATTTGGGAGAAGCTCCTGCCAACATTAGGTTCTATAACCTTAGCCGCACTCTTTCGCCGTATCTTACGCAAAGTAAGCAGTCTCTGCCCTGCCTTTTCTTCTATCAGTGTAACAGAGAATGGATTCAATTTTGCTGAGATAGAAAAAAGCAAAAAAGATGAATTTGAGAAGGGATTTTCTTTATTTATCTCTGAACTTACTACCTTTCTCTCAGAGATGACAGGCGAGATACTTATCTCTGAGATAGAAGAGATAGTCAAGGGTTCAGGATAAAACCTTTGGAGGAGATAGAGTTTATGTAGGTATAATATTTGATAGTATCTGCAACCTCTCTTATCTCTCCTTCTGTTAGCTCAGGATAGATAGGTATAGATAGGGTCTCTTTGGCAGAAGATTCTGCCTCTGGAAAGTCTCCTTCCTTTTGCCCCAAATCCTTAAAGCACTCTTGAAGATGTAAAGGAAGTGGATAGTATATCTCTGTAGCAATAGCCTTGGCCTTTAGATATTCTCTTAATCCATCCCTATCCTTGCACCTGATAGTATATTGGTTATAGATATGTTTGCAATCAGGGTCCTCTTTTGGAAGAATAATATCTGTTTTTGCTAAAAGTTCATTGTAAAGAGCAGCGTTTCTCCTCCTTGCCTCATTCCACCTGCCTAAGTATTTTAGTTTACAAGACAATGCCACAGCCTGAATAGCATCAAGTCTTGAGTTTATTCCAACAACCTTATGGTAGTATTTTGGAGAAGAGCCATGAACCCTGAGCATTCTCATCTTATCTGCCAATTCCTTATTATCTGTTACAATCATCCCACCATCACCATAGCCACCAAGGTTCTTTGTGGGAAAAAAGGAGAAACAGCCAATATCAGATAAGGTGCCAGCCTTCTTGCCCTTGTATTCTGCACCTAAGGCTTGAGCGCCATCCTCTATCACAAAGAGATTGTGCCTCCTGGCTATCTCCATAATCTTGTCCATATCTGCGGTCTGGCCATAGAGATGAACTGGAAGGATAGCCCTTGTTTTATCTGTAATCTTTGCTTCGATAAGGTCAGGGTTGATGTTGTATGTATCTGTGTCTATGTCGCAGAACACAGGTTTTGCAGACAAACGCCAGATTACACTGGCTGTAGAGAAGAATGAGTATGGAGTGGTGATAACCTCATCGGCCTTTCCAATATCAATACTCATTAAGGCAAGAAGAAGGGCATCTGTTCCAGAGGCACAGCTTATAGCTAAATCTGCGCCGCAATACGCCGCTACCTCAACCTCAAACCTTTCTATAGCAGGTCCAAGAACATAATTGCCGCTCTCAAGAAGATCTAAAACACTCCTTTGTATCTCAGAGCCTATCTCCTTATACTGCCTCTTTAAGTCTAATAAAGGTATCATAATAATCTCAAATATCAAAGATTAAAAATAAAAGATGTAAAAAAGGTGAAAAGGAAAAATGGTGTGTAAATAAAGGGGATATGGGGATAAGAAAGATAGGGAGATAAAATATATCTCCAATATCCCCATAATCTCCTTATCTCCTTACTTTTTGTTTGCTAAAAAGTCCCTTTTTATAGTAAAATAAGATTATGATAAAAGATCCTGTTTTGAGATGGACAGTAACAATTGTTGGGGTAATATTTGTGCTGATGGCAATGTTCTGGGCAGAGACTATGCATAGAGCCTGGAGGGAGTTCAAAGAGGCAAAGAAGTCTGAGAAAGCAGGAGATATGCCTATGGCTATTCTCTGGTATGGCACAGTCATCTCCTTTTATACGCCATGCTCTCCCTGGGTGAATAAAAGCATCTCTAAGCTATTTGAGATTGGAAAGAATGCAGAAGAAAAGGGCGATTATAAATTAGCAAAGGATGCCTATGATGAGATAGTCCATAGAATCTACTCCATAAGAAGCTTCTATACCCCTCATAAGGATAAGCAGACCAAGGCAAAAACCTTAAGTGATGCCGTGAAGCAAAAGATAAAGACCTAATGTGTGGAATATGCGGAAAGCTTCTCCTTGATGGAACCACCCCTAAAAAAGACCTTATCCTTAAAATGTGCGATACCATCAGGCACAGGGGACCAGACGATGAAGGGGTTTATATCGGCAAGAATATCGGGCTTGGTCACAGAAGGCTCTCCATTATTGACCTTTCAACTGGTCACCAACCTTTATCCAATGAAGACGACACTATCTGGATAGTATTTAACGGCGAGATATATAATTTTCAGGAAATCAGACCAAACCTTATTAGCCGAGGACATAGATTCAAAACAAAGACCGATACAGAGACAGTAATTCATCTCTATGAAGAGTATGGTGTAGATTGTGTCCAACACTTAAGGGGAATGTTCGCTTTTGCTATCTGGGATGAGCCAAATAAAAGGCTATTTTTGGCCAGGGATAGGATAGGAAAGAAGCCCCTTTGCTACAGCCTCACAAGGAATTCATTTGTCTTTGCCTCAGAGCTAAAGGCAATCTTAGAAGATATAGACATAAATAAGGAGATAAACTTAGAGGCAATCCATCATTATCTTACCTACCAATATGTCCCCTCCCCTCTGACTATATTTACTCAGATAAAGAAACTCCCACCAGGCCATATTATGGTTGTTGAGGATGGAAAACTGAAGAGGCTTGAGAGATACTGGAGACCAGAGTATAAACCAAAGACCAGCTTATCCGAACCTGAGATAATAGAATCTATCCTGGAAATTCTGAAAGAGGCAACAAGGATACGGCTTATATCCGATGTGCCTTTAGGTGCTTTTCTCTCAGGCGGAATAGACTCCTCAGCGATAGTAGCAATGATGTCGCAGTTAATGAATGAGCCGGTAAAGACATTCTCTATCGGATTTCCTGAGGCTTCCTTTAACGAGCTCTCCTTTGCCAGGATTATAGCTGACCGCTTCAAGACAGAACACCATGAAAAGATTGTCAAGCCAGATGCCTTAGATATTCTGCCAAAGATTGTCTGGCATTACGATGAGCCTTATGCTGATTCATCTTGCATTCCAACCTACTATCTCTCCCAAATGACAAGGCAGAAGGTTATTGTTGCTCTTAATGGGGATGGAGGGGATGAGACATTCGCTGGATATGAACGCTATGTTGCCTATAAATTAACCTCTTGCTATGAAAAGGTGCCCAAATTTATCAGGGATGGAATATCTGCTTCTCTCAAAGCTTTTCCTGAGTCTTCATCCAGACAAAACTTCATCCGCAAGGCAAAGAGATTTACTGAGGTGATGGCTGAACCTAATGAGAGGAGATACATAAGATGGCTTTCCATATTTTCTAATGAGATGAAGGAGAGGATATACTCTGAGGAGATGAAGGAGAGAATGAGAAAGATTGACTCTGTCCAAATGATTGCTGATAGCTTCAAAAGATCAGGGACAGATGACCTTTTAGATACACTTCTTTTTGTGGACACAATGAATTATCTTCCTTTCGACCTGATGGTGAAGGTAGATATTGCCTCAATGGCTCATTCCCTTGAATGCAGAAGCCCATTCTTGGACCATAAGCTGGTGGAGTTTGCCGCATCCATTCCCTCTAACCTGAAGCTCAAAGGAGGAGAGACAAAGCATATCTTAAAGAAGGCTTTGGCTAAAATCCTGCCAAAAGAGATTCTAAATCGGGGTAAGATGGGGTTTGGTGTGCCACTCAGCTTCTGGTTTAGAGAAGAGCTAAAGGATTATGCCCAAGAGATTCTCCTTTGCAAAAAGGCAGATAATAGAGGATACTTTGAACAGAAGGAGATAAAAAATCTGCTCAAGGAGCATATATCCGGCAGGACAAACCATTCCTACCGCATCTTCTCTCTTCTTATGCTTGAGCTATGGCATCAGACCTTTGTGGATAAGTAACTATTTAGCCAAGCAAAGCAAACTGAGTAAAAGGGGATTCAATGTAAAATTATCAATTAGCAATTATCAATTAACATTTGAAAAAGAGGAGTAATTTTGAATTTAGTTATTAGTTTTACATTTTACATTGAATCTTTCCCTCACTGATAGAGATTATTGCTTCAGGTGGCTAAAGTATTAGGAGAAATTATGTCAAAGACAATTATTCCAGAAGAAGAAAAGGTAATAACAGCCTTTATTGAGGAGGAGATGAAGACCTCCTATCTTGATTATGCTATGTCTGTCATTGTAGGCAGGGCTTTGCCTGATGTCAGGGATGGCTTAAAGCCTGTTCATAGAAGAATCCTCTATGCCATGTCTGAATTGGGGCTTTCTTCCAATAAGCCGCACAAAAAGTCAGCCAGAGCTGTGGGTGAGGTTCTTGGAAAATACCATCCACACGGAGATGTTGCTGTCTATGACGCTATGGTTAGACTAGCTCAGAACTTCTCCTCTCGGTATCCACTTGTTAATGGCCAGGGAAACTTCGGCTCAATAGATGGCGACCCACCTGCGGCTATGCGTTACACAGAGGTAAGGCTGGCAGCAATCGCTGAAGACCTTTTGGCTGATATTGAGGCAGAGACAATAGACTGGGCACCAAATTTTGATGCCAGCCTGAAGGAGCCAGTTGTCTTACCAGCACTCCCTCCAAACCTTTTGATAAATGGCTCATCTGGAATAGCTGTAGGTATGGCCACAAATATCCCACCGCACAATCTTAAAGAGGTAGTAGCTGCAATTATCGCCTTGATTGATAACCCAAAACTTACCTTAGAAGAGCTTTTAGAGATACTCCCGGGTCCAGACTTTCCTACAGGCGCCTATATCTTTGGGAGGGATGGAATAGTAGATGCGTATAGAACAGGAAGGGGAACAATCACCTTAAGGGCAAAGGCAGCCATAGAAGAGCCAGAGCACGGAAAAGACAAGATTATCATCACTGAAATTCCATATTATGTCAACAAAACCAATCTTATCACCAAGATTGTTGAGGTGGCAAAGGAGAAGGAATTAGGGCTTTCGGAGGTAAGGGATGAGTCAGACAGGGATGGAATGAGGATTGTGCTTGAGGTAAAAAGGGATGAGAACCCTCAGGTCATTCTAAATCAGCTTTATAAACACACCCAACTGCAGACAGCCTTTGGTATAATCAACTTAGCCTTAGTCAACGGTATGCCAAAGGTTCTCCCAATTATGGAGATGATAAACCTTTACATTGAACATCGCCTGGAAATAATCACCAAAAGGAGCAAGTATCAATTGAGGATTGCTGAGGAGAGGGCCCATATCCTGGAAGGGCTAAAGATTGCCCTGGCCCATATAGATGAGGTTATCCAAACAATTCGCAGTTCAAAGGATACGCAGGATGCAAAGAATCAATTGGTGGCTAAATTTAGCCTTTCTATCAAACAGGCTCAGGCAATCTTAGAGATGCAGCTTGGGAGCCTGACTAAGCTTTCAGCAAAAAAGCTGGATGAGGAATACCTTGAGCTTATCAAGAAGATCTCCTATCTAAACTCCATCTTAGCCTCAAGGCAGAAGATGCTGGAGATAATCAAGACTGAACTGAAAGAGCTTGCTTCCAAGTTTGGTGATGAAAGGAGAACAGAGATAATTGCCAAAAAAGAGGATTTCCGGGTAGAAGATTTTATAGAAGAAGAAGATGTGATTATTACTATCTCCAATTCAGGATACATCAAGAGAATCCCTATCAGTATTTACAAGAAGCAGAAAAGAGGTGGGGTTGGTGTGACTGGCGCAGAGTTAAAGGAAGAGGATTTTATCAAAGACCTATACATCGCTTCAACCCATGATTTTCTTCTATTCTTTACCAGCCAGGGCAGACTCTATTGGCTCAAGGTGCATCAGATTCCAGAGGCAGGAAGGCTCTCCAAAGGAAAGGCTATGGTCAATGTTCTCAATATCCTGCCAGGAGAGACGATTGCCTCAACCATTCCTATTAGGGAGTTTGATGAAAGGTTTGTAATTATGGCTACAGAGGGGGGGATAATAAAGAAGACACCCTTAAACCTGTTCAAAAATCTGAGGGCAAAAGGAATTATAGCTATGGGTATAAGAGAGGGCGACAGGTTGCTAAAGGCTGAACTGACCTCAGGCACAGATGAGGTTATTTTGGCAACTGCTGGAGGAAAGGCACTCAGGTTTTCAGAGAAGGATTTGCGACCCATAGGAAGGGTAGGCTCTGGCGTGATTGGAATCAGGTTTGAAAAAGATAATCGTTTGGTGGGTATGGAGGTGATGAGAGAAGACAGAAGCCTACTTTCCATCACAGCTAATGGTTTTGGCAAAAGAACAGATGTCAGCCTTTATAGACTACAGAAAAGAGGAGGAAAGGGCGTTTTAGACATAAAGACTAATGAAAGGAATGGCCTCGTGGTCTCTATCCTTGAGGTGAAAGAGGATGATGAGGTGGTTGTCATCACCTCCTCTGGAATGGTGATAAGAATGCCTGTCTCAGGTATTCGGCTGATAAAGAGAAATACAAAGGGCGTCTCAATCGTCAGGCTAAGAAAAGGGGATAAGGTTGTTGCCTGCGCGCCTATTGTCAAGGAGGATTAAGCAGGCTATATAGCAGGTATTAGTCAAAAGTTTACATAAAATAAAAGAGAAATTAGAAATTGGAAATTAGAAATTAGGAAGAAATGTGTGTAACTATTTACCCATCTAACAGTGAAGCAACAACTAAGTAAAAAGGGAATTCATTGCAAAATTATCA
>JASEHO010000052.1 GCA_030018505.1 bacterium | reverse complement strand
TATCCCCATAATCTCCTTATCTCCTTTTCTTACTATGGTGCAAGAGATGTTTTTTAGCAGTCGTCCAAGAGTAGCCACACTCAAAAAGATTTAGCGAATAAACCCAAGATCCATCTTCTTTCCAAAGATTCTGATAATGGTATCTCTTAAAGGAAGATGGGCTTCTTTGTTCAAAAAGGGGTCATCTGCAACAAGGACTGCCGCGACAGCCCTTGCCTTAAAAAGCAACCTCGTATCCCAGATGATGTTTGCTAACTTAAGCTCAGAAAGCCCGTGTTGTCGCAAGCCGAATAACTCGCCTGCGCCTCTTAGTTTCAGGTCATACTCGGCCAGCTCAAAGCCGTTAGTTATGCTCTTGATTGCCTGAATTCTTTCGACAGATACCCTATCTTGCTCTTCTAACTCCACCCTGATATTAGAAGAAGAAATCTGCGCTATCTTCTCCTTAGTAATAAGGATACAGTAAGAGTCAAAACCACCCCTGCCTATCCTTCCCCTGAGCTGATGCAGCCCTGAGAGCCCGAATTTTTCTGCATCCTCTATAACCATAATTGTTGCCTGAGGGACATCTATACCAACTTCTATGACTGTGGTGCTGACGAGAATTTTAATCTCACCCTTAGCGAATCTCTGCATCATCTCCTCCTTCTCCTCTGGCTTGAGCCTTCCGTGCAGGAGCCCTACAGGGGTTTCAGAAAATTCAAGGCTAACCTTCTCAAAGTGCTTTATAGCTGATTTATAATCCCGTTCCTTAGAATCCTCTATGGCTGGATAGACAAAATAGGCTTGCTTCTCCTTCTTAATCTCTTCTTTGATAAATGAGTATATCTTGGGCAGGTTTTTGTCAGACCTTACTGCCGTGATTATTCTACCCCTTCCCTTTGGAAGCTCATTCAGTGTAGAGACATCCATATCTCCGTAGAGGGTAAGGGATAAAGTCCTTGGGATTGGCGTGGCTGTCATAATTAAGCAATCAGCTGGGCCACTTACCTTTTCTATCAGCTTCTGCCTCTGACTGACGCCAAACTTATGTTGTTCATCAATGATGCAAAGGGCTAAGTTAGAAAACTTCACATCCTCAGAGATTAAGGAGTGGGTGCCAATCACTACCTGTATCTGTCCAGAGGCAATAAGCTCCTTTGCCTTTTTCTGCTGGGAAAGAGGCAATCCACCTCTCAGTATTCCCACCTCAATCCCGAGTGGAGCAAGCCATCTCTTAGCTACAAGATAATGCTGGTCTGCCAATATTTCAGTTGGTGCCATTATTGCCACTTGAAAGCCTGAGCTTGCTACCTTGAAGCCTGCCCATAATGCCACCACTGTCTTTCCTGAGCCAACATCTCCATGGAGGAGCCTGTTCATTGGATGCGGAGAGGATAGGTCATTCTCTATCTCAAGAATAACCCTTTCCTGAGATTTGGTCAGGCTAAAGGGAAGAGATTCTAATAATTCTCCGCCGTCCCTTTTGGAATAGAGCCTGTTTTTGTGGATAATCTTTGTCCGACACCTATTTATCGTCAGTGCAGTCTGCAATAGAAATAGCTCAGTAAAGACAATCCTTTCTCTGGCCTCTTTTCTCTTCTTCCAGTTCTCTGGAAAATGAATGTTGGAAATAGCCTCGGATAAGCTGATAAGCTCCATTTGCTCGGCAACCTCAAGGGGTATGGAATCCTCCAGCTTCTCCTTGTAGAGATCAATGGCTGAGGCGATAATCTTTCTAAATAACCTTTGGCCAAACCTTCCAAAGTCACCTGAAAGCCTGTATAAAGGGACAATTTTAAGGTGTGAATTAAGCTCTTCCTTCAAGACCTCATACTCAAAGTTTGAGAAGAATATCTTACCTGCCATCCTTTTTGCCTTGCCAGTAACAATTACCTTTGCCCCAATAGGCAGGAGCTTGGCTGGATCACCTCCAAAAAACATAAGATTTGCCACACCCCTTCCATCTGAAATGATGGCCCTCTTTACCTTGCCAAACCTTATGTGCCGAATGGACTGACCAGCAACAGTCTCCCTGCCCTTTCCTTTGAGGTCAGATATTGGGGTGAGCTTGCTTCTATCCTGATAGCCCCTTGGATAGTAGGTGAGGAGGTCAGAGATAGTGGAGATGGAAAGACCAGCCAAAAGCTCTGCTTTCTTCTTTCCAACTGTTGGCAGAAGTGAGACTGGTGTGTCAAGGTTGAGTATCATTTTTAGTATCCGTCTTTTTCTCTTTTAATCTCTTGGCAGGCTTCTTTTTTGTCTCTTTTTTAGCGTCTTGATTTTTAGACATAGTCTTTCACCTCCTTTAATTATAGTATTCTTCCATAAATTTTACAGAAAAGCAAGAGACAGGTCAAGAAAAAAGGCATTACGCATTTACCCTAAATTATATTGCAAAGATTTAGGGGATTGGCTATAATTCCTTTTAAGGAAGAAAGATAGTAAGATTCCAGCCTTGAGAAGTTAAAGTAAGCAAGGAAAAATGGAAAAGTAGGGAAAAAGAGGAAAAATATTAAAGAATTTCATTTCAAATTTAAGTGAAACTACACAATTATACAGAGTAGAGAATTGACGGAAGAGTGACACATCCCACATTTTAGCATTTTAGCAAAATTTACTCGATAAAAGAGAAGTGGTGTGTTAAAATAGAATAGTAAAAAAATAGGTTGAATATGCTATTCTATAAATAGTCTAACTAATAATGCAGTAAAATAAAAACTGCCAATAGGCAGTATAATCTAATGTTAGGTTTTTAACTGTTATCAATAAAGCAGGAGGAGATTAAAATGTTAAACACATTATGGGCAGTTGCTCGAAAAGAAAAGATTGAGCTTTTAGAAAAGGTGGATATTCCTGAAGGGACAAAGGTTTTGGTGACTTTATTGACTGACAAGAATGAACAGTGGTTCTGGCAAGACACAAGCCAGATTTCTTTGGACACAATCTGGAATAATACAGAGGATGATGTATATGCACAATTACTCAAAAAATGATATAATCATAGTCCGTTATCCCTTTTCAGATGTATCAAGTTCGAAGGTTAGACCTGCGATTATCATTAGCACTCCTCATGTTTCTGGAGATGTTTTTGTTGTACCTCTAACCAGCAGAACAATATCCCTTTTGGCTGGTGAATTTATCCTGGCAGATTGGGCTAAAGCAGGGCTTAATGTGGAGACAGCAGTTAAGCGTGGAATTTATACTGTAAACAGGAGCTTAATCATCAAAAAGGTTGGGGGAATATCCACTTCTGATTCCAAAAGATTAGAAAGTTCTTTGCGTGAGTGGTTGGGGTTTTGAAAAATATAAACCTAACCAGTCGCTGCACCTGACTGCTAACAGCGGGTGGTTTTTCAAAGTTCTGTGCCCAACCTGTTGGCAGCAGGTGAAATTGGTCGGCATGCAGAATAATTAAATAGTTGGTAACTATTTACAGAGAATGAGACACGAATTACACTAATTGACACGAAAGGAGAAACAATTTATAAATTAGTGTCAGATTTTTCAGATAATTTGTGAAAATTTGTGAAATTTGTGTCTATGTTTAAAAGATGAGACACGAATTACACTAATTGACACGAAAGGAGAAGCAATTTATAAATTAGTGTCAGATTTTTCAGATAATTTGTGAAAATTTGTGTCTAATAAATTCACGAAAGTTCAGCCTGCTATAAGATAGAATATACCCCTCAAAACGCCCTGCCAAGCATTTACCCTAAATTATATTGCAAAGATTTAGGAGATTGGCTATAATTCCTTTCAAGGAAGAAAGATAGTAAGATTCCAGCCATCTGAAGCTAAAGTATTACAAAAAATGAAGCTTGGTATAGACATTGGTGCGATTAGTGTTAAGATTGCTACATTGGATCAAGAGGGAAAGATTCTGTCTGGTTCTTATACCAGACATAGGGGTGAGCCTATCCCTGTCCTTATCTCACGGATAAAGGAGCTTCTTCAAACTATCCGAGCAGAGGAGATTGAGACAATAGGAATCACAGGAACAGGCGGCAAGGTTGTGGCTAAGTTCTTGGGGACTTGTTTTATAAACGAGGTCATCGCTGTAGTTAGGGGAACAAACCATTTACTTCCTGAGACAGCGACTATTATTGAGATAGGTGGAGAGGATTCAAAGCTGATAAGCCTATCTTATGACGATGGAAGATGCTTTATCTCTGATTTCTCTATGAATACAATCTGTGCGGCTGGGGCTGGTTCATTTCTTGACCAGCAGGCAAGCAGGATGGGCCTATCTATTGAAGAGTTCTCCGAGCTCAGCCTAAAATCTACCCATCCACCAAGGATTGCTGGCCGTTGCAGTGTCTTTGCCAAGACTGATATGATTCACAGTCAGCAAGAGGGTTCACCAATCCACGACATTATTGCTGGTCTATGCTTTGCCTTTGCCAGAAACTTTAAGTCTTCAATCGGAAAGGGAAAGGTTATCTTGCCGCCTGTCTCCTTTTGCGGCGGTGTTACTCAGAATAAAGGGATGATCAGAGCATTCAAAGAGGTGCTGGGGCTTTCTGAAAATTTCATCATTTCAGAGCATGCTTCCATAATTGGGGCGACAGGTGCGGCACTTTTGGGAAAGGAAAGGGTTGACCTCACCAGGCTTTTTTGTTTTGTTGCGGAAAGAGAAAAGATAAAACACCCTGAACCCTTATTGCCTTTGTTAGATGAAACTGCCAAACATACAACCTATCCCCTTAAACAAAAGAGGGTTTGGATTGGCATAGACATTGGCTCTATCTCCACAAATGTTATCGCCATTGATGAAGAAAAAAGGGTGGTTGCCAGAAGGTATCTGATGACAGCCAGTCGTCCCATTGAGGCTGTGACAAGGGGGCTTTTTGAGATAGGAGAAGAGTTAGGGGATGTTGAGGTAATGGGTTGTGGAACAACAGGCTCAGGCAGGTATATGAGCGGAGACTTTATTGGTGCGGATGTTGTCAAAAATGAGATAACTGCTCAGGCAAGGGCAGCCTGGGAGATAGACCCAGGGGTTGACACCATATTTGAGATAGGTGGTCAGGATTCAAAGTTCATCAGCATTGATAATAAGGCTATTATAGACTTTGAAATGAACAAGGTCTGTGCCGCAGGGACAGGCTCATTCTTAGAGGAGCAGGCAGAGAGGCTAAACATCAATATAAAAGAGGAGTTTGCCAAAGAGGCATTTTCATCTAAGACGCCTATTCCCTTAGGTGAACGCTGCACAGTCTTCATTGAGTCTGATATTGTCCATCACCAACAATTAGGAGCAGAGAGAAGGGATTTGGTAGCAGGGCTGGCATATTCCATTGTTCATAACTACTTGAACAAGGTTGTCCAGGATAAGAGGATAGGCAAGAAGATCTTCTTTCAGGGGGGCGTGGCAAACAATAAGGCTGTTGTAGCGGCATTTGAGGCTATTACAAGTAAAAAGATTACTGTTCCAGAGAACCACGATGTTACTGGGGCTATTGGTGTAGCCCTTATTGCTCAAGAAAGCGTTAATGTAAAGAGTAGATTCAAGGGGTTTGATGTGAGAGATAGAAAATATGAGCTTTCTTCCTTTGAATGCAAGGGCTGTGCAAATCACTGTGAGATAAAGAAGGTTGGATTAGAAGATGATGAACCATTATTCTATGGCGCCAGATGCGAGAGGTTTGAGGTAAAAAAGAAAAAGAGACCCTCAAACCTTCCTGACCTATTTTCTGAAAGGGAGGAGCTTCTTGAGTCCATTTATCAAAAAGAGGTGGATGGCCCTACCATCGGCATCCCCAGGGCACTTGCCTTCTATGAATTATACCCATTCTTTAAGGCCTTCTTTTCTGAGCTCGGTTTCCGGGTGGTCTTCTCTCCAAGAACAAACAAGGAGCTTATCCACAAAGGGGTTGAGAATGCAGGAATAGACACCTGCTTTCCAGTAAAGCTGGCCTATGGTCATATCTTATCCCTTGTCCAAAGGGGTGTTGACTATCTATTTTTACCCTCTATTATCAATCTAAAACAGACCAGCCCTTATTTTTCAAATTGCTATCTTTGCCCATATGTTCAGTCTCTTCCCTACACAGCTAAGGCAACCTTTAACCTTGACCCAGCTAAGGTTCTAAGCCCTGTCATAAGGTTTAACCTAAAAGAAAGCCAGATAGAGAATGACTTAGTGGATTTTGCAGAGACTCTTGGCAAAACAGCAAGTAAGATACGAGAAGCTTTCAGGGTTGCAGAAAGGACCCAGAATGATTTCAGAAAGAAAATAGCCGAGAAAGGAAAAGAGGTTCTGGATAGCCTATCAGAAGAAAGCCAGGCAATTGTCATCATTTCAAGACCCTATAATGGTCAGGACCCAGCCTTAAACCTTGAGCTTCCAAAGAAACTGCGGGATTTGGATACCCTGGCTATACCCATAGACTTTTTACCCTTAGATTCTGTTGATGTTTCAGAAGATTGGCCAAATATGTATTGGCGGCTTGGCCAGAGAATCCTTTCTGCGGCTGAGATTATAAGCCGGGATCCACGGTTATTTGCCCTATATCTGACTAACTATGGCTGTGGCCCAGACTCCTTTATCTGCACCTTCTTTCGGACAAAGATGGACGAAAAACCACATTTGGTGATTGAGGTTGATGAGCACTCAGCAGATGTTGGGGCTATAACCAGATGCGAGGCGTTCCTTGATTCCATTATTCATTCCAAGAATAAGGTAGGGAAAGAGAAAAGGATTAAAACCCTATCCATCAAAAAGGGAGAGAAGAAGAAGATTTACCTACCTTATATGTCTGACCATGCCTTTGCCTTAGCCTCTGCCTTTAATGCCTGCGGCGTGGAGGCTGAGGTAATGCCTCCGTCAAATGAAGAGAGTATATTTTGGGGAAGAAAGCATACTACAGGTCGGGAGTGCTATCCAGCTATAATCACTACAGGTGATATGGTTAGACAACTAAAAAGGGGTGATTTTGACCCTGAAAACTCCTGCTTCTTTATGGGTGGCTCCTCTGGTCCCTGTCGTTTTGGACAGTATTCTATGCTCCAAAGGCTTATCTTAGATGACTTCGGTTACACAAATGTGCCAATCTATGCCCCTAATCAGGCAAAGAATTTCTTTGCTGATATGAGTATTGTCGGAAAGGATTTTGAAAGGCTTGCATGGAAAGGGATTGTAGCCATAGATATATTGGAAAAGGCACTTCATAGAATAAGACCTTATGAGATAGAAGGAGGTGAAACAGCAAAGGCATATCAACAATATTTGCCTGAGGTTTGTGAGGCGATTAAAAAAAGGGGCAGTCTTCTGCACATAATGGAAGATGCAGCCAGGGGTTTTTCTAAGATAGAGAGGGCTAATGGTAGAAGACCTGTTATTGGTCTTGTTGGTGAGTTCTTTGTCAGGTCGCATAGCTTCAGCAATGAGGATATTGTCAAGAAGCTCGAGGCTTTGGGCTTAGAGGTCTGGTCTGCACCAGTGAATGAATGGTTTTTATACAGGAATTTTAGGAGGAATATGCACTCTATACTGGATTCTGATTGGAAGTGTCTGCTGACAACAGCTATCAAAAACTGGGTGCAGGTCAGGGATGAGCATAAGCTATCTCATCCTTTCTGTGGCAGTTTAGAGACGATAAAGGAGCCATCAACAGATAAAATTTTAGACCTGGCTAAACCTTATATCCATAAAACCTTTGAGGGAGAGGCGATAATGAGTATCGGCAAGGCTTGCGATTTTATAGAAAGGGGTGTCTCTGGCTTAGTCAACACCATCCCCTTCACCTGTATGCCAGGCACTATTGCCACAGTAATCCTAAAGAAGGTCTCTGAAGACTACGCTAATATTCCTCATCTCACCATAGCCTATGATGGCCTATCCCAGGCAAACACCCAGATACGCTTGGAAACATTCGCCCATCAGGCAAAGGAGTTCAAGGAGAGGAGGTAATTATACTCGGTAAGCAACAAATTTACAAAAAATAATCACAGAGAAGACACAAAGCCTCAAAGAATCTGTAACACTTTAGCTCTCTTGAAGTAAAGATTAACCAGAGGGCACAGAAGATCACTAGCAAATTGCAAATTTAGCATTTATCATTTCAAATTACGCAACTGTTAGCTAACAAATTACCGCACCTGACCGCTAACAGTGCGTGGTTCTCCAAAGTTCTGTGCCCTGTAGTGTTGGCGACAGGTGAGCTTTATCGTTAAGTGCTTCAGTTTAAGTTGACTACATGAATATAAAATTTGAACGGGATAATACCAAGGCAATTTTTAACATTAAAAAGCATGGTGTCAGTTTTGAGGAAGCCGAAACGGTTTTTTGTGACCCATTAGCATGCATTTTTGATGATGAGTGGCATTCTATAGAGGAAGAACGAGAGATTATCATTGGGCATTCCTCGAATAATCAACTTTTAATAGTTTGTTTTGCCGAACGGGCAGGCAATATTCGTATCTTTAGTGCACGTCCGGCAACTCGAAAGGAGCGTAGAAATTATGAAGAAAAAACAAACTTCTAAAGCCAGCGAGTCCATTTCAGACGATATGTTGCCGGAATATGAACTTGACTATCGGAAAGCACGTCCGAACCGTTTTGCTGCCCAGATTAACAAAGATCGTCCGGCAGTGACTCTTGACCCAGATATTGCCGAAGTTTTCACTACGCCAGAGTCTGTAAACATAGTTCTTCGTGCTTTGATTACCACTATGCCAAAAATTGTCAGGTAAAGTGCACCTAACCAACGCTTGTCCTAACCGCCAAGAGCACAGTGGTTTCAAAGTTCTGTGTCCTATTAAAATTTAGTGGTTTTCCAAAGTTTTGTGCTTTAAGCTGTTGGCAGCAGGTGAGCCTGGTCGTTAGGCTGAAGAGATGAAAAGAATCTGGATACCCCAAGTAATTGTGAATCCCATGCTCCTTTGGGCACTCAACCCTGAGAATCCATACGGGTAATACATCCTGCTGCGGTGGGTATGTTGTGCTGCATTCGCGTATCTTGCGATTCAGGCCCTTGCCCAAGAGAAGGTGGGATGGGTGTGGGTCCTGGGAGTCATCGCAGTTGTCTACAATCCCATTATCCGGATCCATCTCACCCGAGAAATCTGGTCAGTCATCAATGTGGCGACAATCGTTATTGCAATCGCGTCGATTTTTGTCTTGAAGATCAAAACAGAAGAATCAGACAAGGAGCCGAACAAGACGAGTGGAGGTGACGTCCAGTAGAAATCTGGGGACACAATACTTATTTTCTTTTCTTTTAGGTTTATGAATAGAACAGGAAGAGAGGGTCAAACCTTAATGCAGGATATTTTAGCAGGATAAAAAGCCTAACCAATCGCTGCCTGCCTGTGCATAGCACGCAGACAGGCACCTAACTGCAGGGGCTGTGGCGTGATTTTGAAAATTTTGTGGTAGGACAAGGTTTTATTTTGCTTACAAAGTTTAGTGGTAATTCTCCCCGCAGCAGGTGAGCTCAAGCGTTAGGCTCTTAACAAATTAAGAGGTTTAAGGATAGAGGAGGGACCTATGACAATAAAGCAATTACTACATGAGAGACGAATGGATATTCAAAAAGTTGCAGCGAAGCACGGTGCTTTCAACTTACGAGTTTTTGGCTCTGTTGTTCGAGAAGAGGAAGCTCCAGATAGTGATATTGACTTCTTAGTTGACGCAGGACAAAAGACCAGCCCATGGTTTCCTGGCGGACTTATAGTCGAACTCGAAGAGATGTTAGGACGGCCCATTGAGATTGTGACAGAGAAAGGGCTGAATTCTCTTATCCGAAATCAAGTTATGAGAGAGGCCATGCCATTATGAAAGATGACTCTGTTTATCTTCGGCACATTCTGAAGTGCATTAGACATATTGAGGAAAACACTGCTTGTGAACACGATTGGTTTATGGAGTCGCATACCTACCAAGATGCAGTGTTGAGAAACTTACAGACAATAGCTGAATCAACTCAACGGTTGTCAAAAGATCTTAAATCAGCACATCCCGAGGTAGAATGGCGAAGCATTGTATCTTTCCGAAATGTTCTTGTTCATGACTACCTTGGTATCGACATTGAAAGAATATGGGAAATTGTTCAAAAAGATGTACCAGAATTAAAGAAAACAATACAAGAAATACTTGATGATATACCCAAATATACCCAATGAAAACAGCCTTTACAAAAAAATAGGGAATAAAAGGGGTCCAG
>JASEHO010000051.1 GCA_030018505.1 bacterium | reverse complement strand
AAATACTTAAATGTTTTTTTAAAAAAAATTTGGAAATCTGTTGCTTTTGGGTATAGTATGACAGTAAAATAAAACTGCCAATAGGCGGTATAATAATAGGTTATGCCTCTTGAGATTGGGAATTGAATCAAAATGACATCGGACGATAAGATTGAGTTGTTGATAAAACACATAAAATATTCTCCAAGTCGAGAATGGATTAATTCGTATTTTGACCTTGTAAAGCGTGTCCTTGATGTAACAGGGCTGAGAAACGATGATCCACGCCTCGTAATGTCTTTATCTCCGAATAATACGGGGTGGCATTTTCCGGTAACAATTAATAATCGTTATGTTGTTGCCCTGCATAAAAAGAAAGTGAATGATCAAAACAGATTATTTGTCGGTCTTATCTTCGGTTCACCGGCAAAAGAAATTCCGAAATTCAGAGACAGTTATGATCAGGATTTAGGCAAATGGGGACAATTTAAAAATCTGCGTGGCGAGCATTCAAAACCGCCTTTTTTCCTGCGGTTTGCTAATTTCCCGGAACTTCTTTATTGGCTGGAAACATCTGATCAGGTTTATCAATGTTGGCACGAGGCATTATTAAACGAGGTAGAACGTGCCAAAGCATCACCGTTCAGAAAATATCACAAGCCACTTATGTATAAAATGGCGGCTGATGTGAATTTCCGGGCAGAAATTTTAGATATGGCTTACACAGAAAGTAAACCGGGTCTGGATTTACTGCCTGAACAAATAGACGAACCCAATGAATTTTATGAAGGTGCATCAAAAACTATATGTGTAAATGCTTATGAGCGTAATTCACAAGCCAGAAATGCCTGTATCGAACATTACGGCGTAAAATGTACCGTTTGCGGGATAACTTTTCAGAAAAAATATGGCAGCATCAGCAAAGGTTTTATTCATGTTCATCATATAAAACCTTTGGGAGAGATTGGCTCAGAATACAAAATTGACCCCATCAATGATTTATGTCCGGTTTGTCCGAACTGTCATGCTATGCTACATATGCGAAAGCCGCCTTACAGCATCAATGAACTTAGGGCTATGCTGCAAAAGTGATGATATTGCAAATGAAAAACGGCATAACCCGTCATTCAGGAAGAAAGGAAGAAAGGGGACGCAACTTTTCTCGAATCTTTTGCCTAACACAGATACATCCAAGCATTCCGATCTACTCGGCTCGTGTAGGCAGAGGCTATCGTGCCGTAGGTCAGAAAACCGAAGACGAAATCGTATGGTTTTGGATTGGCTCACGTGGCGATTATGAAAAATTACTGTCCCAACTTGGCTATCTGATCTAACCAGTCGCTGCACCTGACTGCCAACAGCATGGCGGTTTTTCAAAGTTCTGTGCCATATCAAAGTTTAGTGGTTTTCTAAAGTCTGTGCCCTGTAGGTTGGCGGCAGTAGAGCTCAGTCGTTATAGCTGGCGAATTGGTTAAGGATGAGGAGGCAAATACCCTGGCTACTATGAATGGGATGCAAAGAACTTAGCTTCATCTACCTTATTATACCTAAATAAATCAGCCTTGGCAAAAATTTAGGCTTAAAAAGTGTAAGCCAGTCTTCATATTTTTTGGAAATCTGTCAGTTTCTCGGCATATAATAACCCTTTCACAACCTTATAGACCTTCTCTGGTGTGGTATCCATAACACAGGATTTTATCTCCTGCTCATCTTCACAATTGATGGTTCTGCCATTAAATATAGAGAAACAAGGATGGCAACTAATCTCTGGAACAAGGCAAATACAATGCTCGCTCAATGGGCCAAATACCTGCGGAGTTTCAGGACCAAAGATAGAGATTGTCTTTATATTTGTCAATGCAGCAAAATGTGCTGTGCCACTATCTACAGTTACCAATACAGAAGAGATGTTATATAGGTCTATCAACTCTTTAAGCGTGGTCTTTCCTGTCAAATCAAGACACTTTTCCTTACCGATAAGAGAGATGAGTTCTTTGGCAGAAGGAGAGGCTGAGGCTGTTCCAACTATGACTATATAAACCTTTTCATCTTCGGAAAGCAACTGCTTGCCTAATTTTGCAAAATATTCTATGGGCCACTCCTTAAAAGACAGCCATTCTCCTGTCTTTGGCGGAAAGAGAACTATCTTTACCTCCTCTGGCATCTTTTTAGCTAACTCAGGGTTTAGGTTCTTCAGTTTATTCCATATATTCATCCTTTCTTCTTTAGTTGATGTAAGTTTTGGCAAGCTCTCTTTATCAATAAGCAACTTTTCCGCCATTGTTATCTTACCAGCTGGATATTTCAAGCCATAAATCAGTGCCAAAAATGTCTGGCCTACATGCAAATAATGATTATAATTAACCTTATGGGTCAGGAGATTGCCCCTATACAGACCCTCGGCATTAAATCTATCCAGACCGACTCTCTGCTTTGCACCTATCAAATAGCTTAAAATAGCAGTATATCGCGAAAAGAATTCAAGGTCTATGGTGGCATCTATGCCCAGCCTTCTCATCTTTAATATTGCCAAGAGGGTATCCTTGATAAAATTCAAGGCAGAGTCTATCCTTATTGGAAGTATGTTCTCTTTGGGAATAATCTCTAAAAGTTGTATAATCTCAACATTCTCATTAAATGTTAAAAAATATAGCTCAACACCTTTGAACATCTCTTTAAGCTCTTTTATCGCCGGGTAAGCCAAAACAGAGGTGCCCATCTCTGCAGGTTTTAATAAAAGTATCTTTTGAGGAGGCAAAAAGGCTTTTTTTCTCTTTATTGCTCTTTCTATAGCGTAACATCTTGAGAGCAACCAACAAATAATTGTTCCCAAATATTTGTCTATATTCCGGACAATCTCTATCTTTGTCATTAATTTAGATTTTAGATAGAAAAGACTAATTTTGTCAATTCAATAAATTATTTAACAGCAAACTCAATTTACTCTCCATTCAGGCTATTTCTTGCAAAGTTGTTTTAGGATGTGTTATGCTTCCTTTATGGAAACTCAAGGAGAGGGTTTTAAGGGACCTATCCTGATAAAAGGGGTTCGTCTTCTTAATGGTGGATCTTCCGACATTCTAATTGAAGCAGGAAAGATAAAGGGGATTGGAGGGATAGAAGATGGGGCTGAAAGGGTTATACCAGCAGAGGGTTTATTGGCTGTTCCAGGGCTAATTGACCTTCACACACATATAAGGGAACAGGGAGAAGGCACAGAGACGATAGAGACAGCCACAGAAGCAGCCATATCAGGTGGTTTTAGCTGTATCTGTATGATGCCCAATACCATTCCAATTATAGACAGTGTCCAAAGGCTTAGAGATCTTAAACAGAAGATAAAGAAGGATGCATTGGTTTCTATCCTTCCTATCCCCTCTATAGCCATTAGCATGGGTCAATCTGAGCTTGCTGATATAGAAGGGTTTGCCAAAGAAGGGGTCTTTGCTATTTCTGATGATGGCCATACCATTCATAACCTCTCTCTTTTAAGAAAGGCGTGCCTTGAGGCAAAAAGGCTTGGTCTCCTTGTTATCCTCCATGCAGAAGATGAAAAAGGAGAGCCTGAGGCTGTCGAGAAGAGGATAGAGCTTGCCTATCTGACAGGTGCAAAGGTGCATATTGCCCATATCTCTACAATGGAAGGGGTAAAATTGGTAAGGGAGGCAAAAAAGAGTAGAATAAATGTAACGACAGAAGCAACACCGCACCATTTCACCCTGACAGAAGAAGATATAAAAGACACGAATTTTAAGGTCAATCCAAGACTTATGTCCCATAAAGACAGGGAGGCTATAAGGGAGGGTCTGGCTGATGGGACTATAGATATTATTGCCACTGACCATGCACCTCACACAAAGAAGGCAAAAGAAGGAGGATGGGATGTGGCTGCCCCTGGAATGGTTGGGCTTGAGACCTGTCTTGGCCTTGTCTGGACAGAGCTGGTAAAAACTGGTATTCTCTCAGAGAGGCTTGCTATAGAAAAACTTACTACTAATCCTGCAAGAATAATAGGAATTACAGAAAACAGAGAGAATCTTCTGCTCATTGACCCAGACAAAGAATGGTCAGTCAATCCCCTTGATTTCAAATCAAAAGGAAGAAACACCCCCTTTTCTGGCAGAAGACTAAAAGGAAAGGTCATTTTGCTCACTATGCCGAGAATAAATTGAGTTTAATAAATATACCCAAAAGCAACAGCCCTTACCAAAATTTAGACAAGACCTTAAGAGATTAGACTTGAGACTCCAGACTTTAAGAAAGGGAGTAGGGATTAGGGAGTAGAGAGTAGCAATAAATGAAACCTAATCCCTATTCCCTACCTAATCCCTTTTAGTCTTTTGCAAATCTGATTTATTCTCGGTATAACTGTTAACCAACCTTTCTTACTACACTACCCCAACTGGATCAATATCTTTTATCAGGGAAACGCCGCTTGCTGGCTTAAAGTCGCAAGCCAAGAGCAATCTGTGCAGTCTCTTGTAATCTGGAGTCTTCAGGATAACCTGATAGAGATAATTCTTCTTTATCTTTGAGATGTAGTATGGGGCAGGGCCTAAGATATGGACATCCTCCTTGTTATTGACTAAAAGCACCTCGGAGAGCCTCTCTGCTTCCTTTTCAACCTTTTCTTCATTCTCTCCTCGCAGGATAAGGGATAAAAGCCTTGAGAATGGGGGATAGAGTAGTTCTCTTCTATACTCCATCTCCTTTTGGAAGAATAATGAGTAATCTTGATGAATGGCTGTCTGGATAGCATAATGGCCTGGATTATAGGTCTGGATAACAACCCTTCCATAATCCTCTCCCCTTCCTGACCTTCCAGAAACCTGGGTGAGCAGAGAGAATGTCTTCTCTGCAGCTCTAAAGTCAGGCAAGGAAAGGAATATATCAGCAGAGATAACACCTACCAAAATGACATTTGGAAAGTGAAGACCCTTTGAGATCATCTGGGTTCCAACCAGACAATCTACCTTTTTTTCTGCAAATAGAGAAAGCATCTCTTGGTGAGACAACCTCTTTTTTGTCGTATCTGTATCCATTCTAAGCACCCGCATCTTTGGGAATATCCTTAAAACCTCCTTTTCTACCTGCTGTGTTCCAAATCCAGAGTATTTAATCCTTTCGGCATTACACTTTGGGCAGACTGAGGGTGCAGAAGAAGAGAATCCGCAGTAATGACAACGCAATCTCTTATCCGATGAGTGAAAGGTGAGGGTTATATCGCAGTTTGGGCATCCTGGGATAGATCCACAATCATAGCACTGAATGTAGTTAGAAAAACCCCGTCTATTCATCAGCAAAATGACCTGATGGCCAGAGCCTACTGTCTCCTCTATAGCCTTAATCAGCTTCTGGCTAAAGATTCCAGGTGTTTTCTCGCTTCTCATATCTACAATCTCAACATCTGGAAGCCTGCTCTTTTGCACCCTCTCTGGCAAATCAAGCCTTTCATATCTTCTTATCTGGCTGTTATGAAAGGATTCAAGGGATGGCGTGGCACTTCCTAATATAACTACAGCCTTCTCCATCTTTGCCCTCATCACCGCAGTATCCCTGGCATTATACCTTGGGTCATTCTCCTGCTTGTAGGATGAAGACTGCTCCTCATCCACCACGATTAAGCCAAGATTTTTAGAAGGAGAGAATAGAGCAGACCTTGCCCCAACAACAACAGGACAGCCTTGCCGTATCCTTTGCCACTCTGTGAGCCTCTCTTTTGTCGTAAGCCTTGAGTGAATGATGGCACATTCAGCCCCAAACCTCATTTTGAACCTTTCTATCAGTTGGGTGGTTAAGGATATCTCAGGAAGGAGGACAATAGCAGACCTTCCTCTTTTTATAACATCTTCTATTGCCCGAAGATAGACCTCTGTCTTTCCAGAGCCAGTAACGCCATAGAGAAGAAATGTAGAAAAGCTCCCTTTTTCTATGCACAGTCTTATTTTATCAATAGCCTCTTTCTGGTCAGGGGATAGGACTGGTGGTATATCTTTTGCTACTTCTTTTGCCTTTATCTCTTTTGGAATCTCTGGCAGGGGTTTTACCTGGCTTATAACCTTTATCGCTCCCTTTGCAGAAAGTTTTTTTATGCAAGAGTAAGGAGAAGGGACCCTTGATTTGAGTGTAGAGAGAGAGACCCTTCCCTTTTCCTTAACAAGCTCTAAGATCAACTTCTGGGTAGGACTGGCTTTTGTTATCTCAATACTTCCCTTCTCAATGTAGGTGATAGGCTTTTGGGAGAGACTCGGTGGGATAAAAAGATTTAGTGCCTCAGAAAGCCCACAGAGATAGTATTCAGCAGTCCATTTAGCGAGGTTGATAGACTGAGGGCTGATTATAGGCTCATCATCTAAGACAGTGATTATCTCCTTTATCTCAAGGTTATCAGGCCTATCTATCTCTTCTATCACCCAGCCAACAGCCTTTTTCTGCTTTAGTAGGACAAGAACCCTTTTCCCAATGAGGTTTTTTTTGATATGCTCGGGAACAGAGTAAGTGTATAGCCTTGTGGTCGGAATCCTTAAGGAGAGATTGATGTATCTTTTCATATCTATGAGTGAGCAGTTTCAAGTATATACCAAATAAATCAGCCCTTGCAATAAAAGTAAATGGTAATTTGACAAATAGAGCCTTATCAGGTAAAATTGAACTATGAAAGAGGCTTTTCTTTATAAGAAGTTGGAAAAGAAGAAGGCAGAATGTCATCTCTGTGGACATGTTTGCAGGATACAGCCGGGAAAGAGAGGAATATGCGGCGTAAGAGAGAATAAAGACGGTATCCTCTATAGCCTTGTCTATGGAAAGTGTTGCTCGGTTCATATTGACCCAATTGAAAAGAAGCCTCTCTTCCACTTCTTTCCTGGGACAACATCCCTTTCCATTGCCACAGTAGGCTGCAACTTCAGGTGCAGCTTCTGCCAAAACTGGACAATATCCCAAGCACCAAAGGAGGAGGGAATATTTGGAGACGATATATCTCCAGAAGAACTTGTCCAAGAGGCAATCAAGCACAAATGCAAAAGCATATCTTACACCTACACAGAACCAACCATATTCTTTGAGTATGCTTATGAAACAGCAAAGCTGGCAAAAGAAAAGGGGATCTGTAATGTCTTTGTGACCAATGGGTTTATGAGCAAAGAGGCAATAGAGATGATTGCCCCATACTTAGATGCCGCAAATATAGACCTGAAGTCTATGGAGGATGAATTTTATAAGATTACCTGTGGAGGGAGGCTTGATGTTGTCCTTTCGTCTATCAAAAGAATGAAGGAGCTTGGAATATGGGTTGAGGTGACTACCCTGATTGTTACAGGTCTTAATGAGTCTCTTGAAGATCTGCGTAATATAGCCTCATTTCTTAAAGGGATTGGAGAGGAGATCCCTTGGCATATAAGCAGGTTCTATCCAAATTATAAGCTGGACATTCTACCGCCAACATCTATCTCATCCATAGACAGGGCCATTGAGATTGGAAAGAAGGTTGGCCTAAGATACATCTACCCAGGAAATATCCCACAGGACTCAAGAGAGAATACATACTGTTGGAATTGCAAGGGTCTCGTCATTAAAAGAATGGGTTTCTCTGTAGAAAAGAACAGCTTAAAGAAAGATCTCTGCCCTGATTGTGGTGCAAAGATAGATGGGGTCTTTAAGTGAACAAATCTTTCTTTTTGTGTAACTATTTACCCATCTGAAGTGAAACAACAACCATGTAAATGGAATTCATTGCAAAATTATCAATGAGCAATTAGCAATTAACAATGAAGAAGAGAAATAATTTTAAAATGCTAATTGCTAATTTTACATTTTACATTGAACTTTACTCGGTTACTTCAGATGAGTAAAGTGTTACCTTTTAACTTTTTAACATTTCACTTTTATTGCAAAGGCTGATTTAGGCTAAATAGTCGCACCCTCATCTTTCTTGATAAGCTCATTCCATTCCTTTATTACCAATATCTTAAGCTCATCAATGATATATTTATTCTCATCCTTGAATAGATGCTTGAATCTTGTCTGAGCCTTTAGCCAATCAGTAAGAGGCTTCATCTCTTTTGGTTTATAGGTAATATGGTATCTTCCCTCTTTTACCTCATAGAGTGGCCAAACCCCTGTATCTACAGCAAGGGCTCCCATTTCCGTAGTATCATCAGAAGGAAAACCCCAACCTAAAGGGCAAGGAGAAAGTATATTAATAAAAGATGGACCATCAACAGACAAGGCATATTCTACCTTCTTTGCCAAATCTCTCCAGTTTCCGACAACAGCTTGAGCGACATAGGGTGTATTATGAGCCACGACAATCTCTGTCAGATTCTTTCGCCTCTGGAGCTTTCCTGGGACAGCCTTGCCTGCTGGCGCTGTAGTTGTGTGCGCACCCCTCGGTGTAGCTCCAGACCTCTGGATTCCTGTATTCATATAAGCCTCGTTATTTATGCAGACATAGAGCATTTTGTGGCCCCTTTCTAAAGCTCCAGATAGGGATTGAAGCCCAATGTCATAAGTTCCACCATCCCCACCAAAGGCAATGAAGTCAATATCTGCTGAAACCTTTCCTTTCTTCTTCAAAGCCTTGTAGCTGGCCTCTACACCAGATATTGTTGCCGCTACATTCTCAAAGGCAGAATGGATAAATGGCACGCGCCAGGCTGTAAAGGGAAAAATGGTTGTTGTTACCTCAAGGCATCCAGTGGCTGATCCAATAACGACAGGGTTTTTTGCCGAAAGCAAAATCTGGCGGACAGCGATAGGCTCTCCACACCCAGCACAGGCTCTATGACCTGAAGAAAAATTTTCTTTCTTTTCTGAAAGGGCTTTCAAAGTGAGTGGTTTTTCCATTTCTATATTTTATTCCAAAAAAGAGGTTTTCGTCAATTGAGTAAATTCACGAAACTCCAGTTATAAAGAGCTTATTTTGGGCTATCCTTCTTCTTTCCAGGGCATAGGGAAGAAGACCTTCTTATAAGATGAAAGGGCTTCTCTGTCCGAAAGAGAGGCTAAATGGTCAATAACTATCCTTTCAATAGGTATCTCATGTGAGAGAAAAGAAAGCCTTCTTTTTGGCTCATCTGGAATGCGGGTGTAGTAATAAAATAGCTCCTCCATCACCCTCTTTGCCTTTTCTGATTCCTTCTGAATTCTTGGGTGGCGGTAGAGATTTTCATAGAGGTATTTGCGTAAAATAGAGCTTGCCTCTAACACATCTTTCCTCATCTCAACCTTATTTTTGCCTATACTTTCTGTAACCATAGCTTGAACCATTGTGTCTATCCTCTCAGAGCTTTTTCTTCCAAGAAGGTTGATGGCATTCTCTGGTAGCTCATCTACAGAGATAAGCCCGGCTGTCTCTGCATCCTGAATGTCATGGTTGATGTAGGCAATCTTATCCGCAAAGAGAACTACCACTCCCTCTAAAGTAATCGGACCAGCCTTGCCGATGTTTCCTATCCTGGAAAAGTCATCATCTCCAAGAGAGTGTTTAAGTATGCCGTCCCTTACTTCTTGGGTAAGGTTCAAGCCGCTGCCGTCCTTTTCAAGAAGGTCAACTACCCGTAGGCTCTGCTCGTTGTGCTTAAACCCGAAAGATGTAAGAGGAGCTAAGGCTAATTCCCCTGTATGTCCAAAGGCAGGGTGACCAAGGTCGTGTCCCAAAGCTATAGCCTCAGTCAGGTCTTCATTAAGCCTTAAGGCTCTTGAGATAGTCCTGGCAATCTGGGAGACCTCAATAGTATGGGTAAGACGCGTCCTGATGGATTCTCCACTTGGAATAAGAAAGACCTGTGTCTTATACTTCAATTGGCGGAAGGCATGAGAATGGATGATTCTATCCCTATCCCTTTGAAACGCTGTTCTGATACAGCAAGGCTCCTCCTCTCTTTGCCTCCCCATACTTTTGGTAGAGAGTATAGCATAAGGAGAAAGGACACTTGCCTCTAATTCCTCAACTATTTCTCTGACTAATCTCTGCTTCATCATAAATTATAATTATAAGGATATTTATGGTATTTGGAAAGAAAATTTAATTTATGCTAAGGGTAAATTATTTTAGATAAAGGAGAAGGAGTATCTGGTGCAATAGTAACTGTCCACCTATACATTAGGGGTGTTAAAAACACTTTACCCATTTGAAGTAACACTCCTTGCATCAGTTAAATTTTTTGTAACACTTTACTCATCTGAAGTAACCGAGTAAAGTTCAATGTAAAATGTAA
>JASEHO010000050.1 GCA_030018505.1 bacterium | reverse complement strand
GGTAACTATTTAACCAATTATCAATCACCCGTTATTTTACCATTTTCCATATTTCTCTTATCTCCTTATCCCCCTTTTTACACTTCTGATGGATAACCTGAACGGTTACCTTTATCTTTCAAAAGCAAAGGGCGATTGGTATGCTTGTTGGCTAAGAGGTTATTAAATTGAGCAATCAATTCCTCTATCCCTTCGCCTGATATGCTGGAAATGGCGACACTGTTTGAAAAGCCTTGTCGGACATGCTGAGAAATCTGTTTGTCCACAAGGTCTATCTTATTAAAGACCGTTATTCTTTCTGAAGAGCTTGCCTCTAATTCCTCTAAAATCTCTTCAACTGCCCTTATCTGCTCCCTAAAATTAGGATTAGCAAGATCAACAATATGCAAGATAATATCAGCCTCGCTTACCTCAGAAAGTGTAGCGGAAAATGCCGAGATAAGATTGGTGGGAAGGTTCTGAATAAAACCAACTGTATCTGTAAGGACTACATCTATTCCTTCTATCCTGATCTTTGAGGTTGTTGGGTCAAGGGTGGCAAAGAGAAGGTTGTCAGCATAAACCTCCTTTTTTGTAAGCCTTGAGAACAGGGTTGACTTTCCAGCATTAGTGTAGCCAACAATAGCCGCATTCAAAAAAGACCTTTTCCTCTTCTTTCTCTGCTCCTGCCGTTCTTTTTTTACCCGAGACATAGCCTTTTTCAAGACAGATATTCTTTCCCGTATTCTTCTTCTATCATACTCAAGCTTAGTCTCTCCAGGCCCCCTTGTGCCAATCCCACCACCCAATCTTGAGAGGTGGAAGCTACTGCCAGAAAGCTTTGGAAGAATGTACTGTGCCTGGGCAAGCTCTACCTGAAGCTTTGCCTCTGATGTTTTTGCCCTCTGAGCAAATATGTCAAGGATTATGCCTGTCCTGTCTAAAACCTTTATCTCTAATTCTTCCTCAAGATTCCTTGTTTGGGTACCTGAAAGCTCCTGATTAAAGACAATCAGCTTTGCCTTAAACCTCTCTGTCAATTCCTTTAGCTCAGTTAGCTTTCCTTTCCGTAAGCAAAAGGCTGGGTCTGGTTTCCCCTTCTGAATAAGCTCTGCTCTTACCAATCCTCCAGCTGTCTCCACCAAAGAGCTTAGTTCAGAAAAACTACTTGATGTATCAGGATTAATATCAACAATTATTGTTGCTTCTTTCGTATTACCCTCACCTCTTGACCAATCCGCAAGAACTCTTCTGTTTGTGATGTAGAGACCTTAGCCTTTGAAACTAAGGCACTCATCTGGCTAATCTTAAGTTCCCCAATCTTTCTTCCCTTTTCAACAATCTCAAGGCTATCCTTATCAGAGAGCCCCTGCTTTGTGCCAATATTTATCCAAACCCTATCCCCTTCTATCTTAAAGATATTTCCTGAGATAGGAACAGCGGCTATCACCTTCTCAGAAAGGTGCAAAACAGCATCTTTTATCTTATTCTTGCCAACACCTATTGAGACAATATTAAACACTTCAGAAAGACTGAAGAGGTCAATCAAGGAAGAGTTTAGCTTCATTGTATCCTTCTCCTCTTCTATCTCCACCCAGAGAAAGAAGGTAGCAGAAAGAGAGATTGCCTTCCTGATTGCCTCTTCCTTTTCTCCATGTTCTTTTTCAGAAAAGACCTTTACTTTATAAGAAGAAGCAAGGAGGGAAAGAAAAAGATTATTGGCAAACTCAGGAAGCTCTGCATGAAGCCCTTCTTTTTGAATAAACTTAGGGACAAAAATGGAGATTATAGGCGATGGAACCTGGGATATATCTATTCCTTCCCGAAAGATAAAGCCTCTCTTATGCTTAAAGTATATCTTCTCTAAGTAGTCAGTATAAACCTGATCTGTTGGAGAAAGCTCCCTGGCCTTCATCATTTCATCGCAAGCATCAGAGAGTAGTCCCTCTACTTCATAAACCTTGCTCAACTTATATCTTGTATTTGCATCTTGAGGATTAAGCAAACAAGAGATTTTATACTCATAAAGGGCAAGAGGGATAAACCTTTCCTTAAAGTAATACTCGCCCAGATTAAAATGAATAGCCGCAGAGTTTCGTCTCCTCTCAGAATAGACAGACTCTTTCTCCTTTTCCAATATTATTCTATCTAAGCGAAAGAGGACTGTTTCATCATCCATAGAAAGGGAAAGGCTCTTCTCATAAAAACTGCTTGCCGTTCCATACGCTTCCTGGGCCTCCATAATTATGCCTAATGCATAATAGATAATAGGGTCATCTGGCAGGAGACCTGAAAGTCTCTTATAGATATTGCCTGCCTTCTGATACTCTTTTCTATCAAGGTAAATCTGTCCTAATTTTTTTAGGCCATAAAGATTATCCCTTTCTTTTTCCAGAGCCTTTTTATAGGAAGATTCAGCCTTTTCCAGCTTTTTCTGGTTGAAATATAAGTCGCCAAGGTTTATGGCAGGTAGGGGTGAGGTAGGGTCAATCCTTTCTGCCTCCTTAAAACAATCTATTGCTTCATCATATAACCCTTGTTCTTTCCAGCGAAGAGTGCCGAGACCAATCCAGGCCAGGATGTAATCCGGGGAAATCTCTATTATCTTCTCATATTCAGAGATAGCATCCTGTATCTTACCCTTCTTAGAGAAGGCTTTAGCTAAATTGTAGTGGACAGCCAAATTGAGCGGGTCAATCTTCAGGCATTCTTGGTAGCAAGCCAGAGCAAGGTTTATCTGGTTATCTGCCTCATAAGCTAATCCAAGGAGGTTTCTGGCACCAAGGTAATGTTCATCTATCTTTATTGCCTCTTTGAAGGCTATGATTGCCTCTTTGTAATCGCCTTTCTGAGAATAGACCTCTCCTAACTTACAATATGCCTCTTTGTAATAAGGATTTTGCTTGGTGGCTAAAAGGAATTTGGCAATAGCCTCTGATCTTTTGCCCTCTTTAAGGAGTTTTTCTCCCTCTTCATAAATATCCTTTGGGGTAAGAGAAAAAACTAAGGTTGTAATTAAAAGAAAGGAAAGAAAAAATCTCAGCAAATTAGTCATTTTTTCATGTTTTATTCCCTTCTAATCTATCAAGGCGGGTTTTGATGGCTTCTATATCCAGAAAAAGGCGGTCAAATCTGGCAGAAAACTTGTCTTCTATTTCGTGTTGCCACTTGGCTGCTTTATATTCCAGCCAATTAGTCAGGTCTTCTTGCTCCTGTTTTGACCTCTCTTCTCTTTGCTTAAATATATGCAAAAGAATATTTTCCTGGTCCTTGTCTTTTTCTGCCAAAAGGTCAAGTTTTTTGATCATTTCTTCTCTCAACTCTTCTCTCTCCTTAGCCAATGCCTCAATCTTCTTGGTATCCTCTGCCCGAACAAATTGAAATGTCTTCTCTGCCCGTATCTTTAGAATCCAAAGAATAATAACCGTTATTACAGCGATAATGGAGACAAACACAGATACAAATTGTAGCTTCTCAATTACCCCACTACTACCACTTTGAAGTATTTCGTTCATTCTCATATATTATAATTATAACTCAGGATTTGTCAATAATATTTAAGAGAGGAAGAGAGAAGATAAAAACCTTTTTCTTTTTTGGAGATCAAAGCCGCATCTATTTCAAGATCAAAAGGCTTCGTTCTTTTTCTAAAGCCTATGCCACAGGTTTTAGAGTCTCCATATAACCCACACCTGAGAGCTATAGACTTTTCAACCCATCTCTCAAACCCTACTCTAAAAGAGCTCTGGTCAGAATCTCCCTCAGCATACCAGTCATTTATATCAAAGTTGAACAGGTCTAAGGCAAAGGTTGTTTCTTCATCAGGCTTAAATCCGACACCAAGCCTTATGTTTGTTGGATATCTATGGGAAAGACTTACCCTTTTCCCGTTTATATTTATATCTGGAAACTCTAATTTAGGCTCGTTTATATCCGTAAGAACGAGACCAAACTTCAGCCCTTTATTTGGTTTATACATCGCCCCAATATCTATGCCTATGGCACTCGCTTGCTTTTTCAGATCATCAAATTTAGCCCCACCCCTCATAATTCCACTGCTCTGCATCAGGGATGAAGAATATCTCCTGAGGTTTAGTCCAAAGGCAGTATTCATAAGCCTTCTCTCTCCATAGCCACCAACAGATACTGTAACCCACCTGTCACTGGCGACAAGCCATATCTTCTTGTCATCAATCTCAACGGTAGATAACCACTTTTTGGTGTCTAAATAGCTTATTCCGCCACCCTCACCTTTGCGTATCTTCCATGAGCTGGCTAAAAACCTTTGGCTTTCACAAGCCTCATCATCCTCGTTATTTAAGGCTTCCATATAGGTTGCTTGTGAATGGGTAACATCAGCTAAACCTGCTGGGTTCCAGTAGCAACTATTCACATCATCAGCCACAGCAATAAATGCCCCTCCCATACCCATAGGCCTTGCCCCAACAATGGGATAGAGATTACTTGCCAAAAACAATAGGAAGAGAGATACCTTTTTCATTCCTTAAGATAACCTATGTATGGCAAAGACCTATATTCTTCGTCGCAGTCTAAGCCATAGCCAACAACAAAGTGGTCTTCGACCACAAACCCTGTATAATCAAGAGATAGATCAACCTTTCTCTTCGAAGGCTTATCTAAAAGACAGCACACCTTTACCTCTGCGCCTTTTTGCGAAAAATAACCTTTAAGCCATGATAAAGTCAAGCCTGTATCAACAATATCCTCCACCAAAAGGACTTTTTTCTTGAAGATAGAAAGAGATGGGCAAAGCTCTAAACTTATCTTACCACTACTCTCCTTTCCTTTGTAGCTGGCAACCTTCACAAAGTCGCAATTACAGGGAACCTGCAAGGCTCGGACAAGGTCAGACATAAAGATAAAAGCCCCTTTCAACACACCTATGGCTATTAGACCGTCTGGATAGTCAGAAGAGATTATTCCTGCCAACTCTTGTATCTTCTCTTTAATCTGGCTTTCTGTAAGTAATGGAATTGGTTTCATACTGAAATTATGCTTAATTGTTAGCTAACATTTATCTATCTTTTATTGCAAACTCAATTTATTTAGGTATATATTACGGTAACAGCTTAATCTCTCTGAGAGAAGAGACAAGATTTTTGACCATTTCAGGAGGTGTGCCAGAGAGAATAGTTCTGCCCTCTCTTTTAGAGGGAGCAAATATTTGGATTACCTGAGTAGCAGAGCCAGCGAGCCCACAGAGATTTGGTTCAGCATCAATCTCCGAGGCAGAGAGCTTTGGAATCCCTGTTTTTTTTGCCGCCATTTTTCTCTTTAGAGATGGCATCCTTGGCTGATTTGCCTCTTTTGTGACAGTGATAAGCGCAGGAAGTCTTGCCTCAAGCCTCTCTATGCCATCTTCCAACTCCCTTTTTACCACTATCTTTCTTTCATCTATCTCTAATGGTGCACAAATATATGAAATATGAGGAATACCAAGCATCTCAGCTATTTCTGGTCCTGTTTGAGCTGTATCTCCATCTATAGCCTGCTTTCCGCAAATGATGAGGTCAAAATCCCCAATCTTCTTTACAGCCCTGCTTAATATATAGGCTGTAGCCAATGTGTCTGAACCAGCAAAGAGCCTGTCTGTGATAAGATAGCCTTTGTCTGCGCCAAGGGATATAGCCTCTCTTAAAACTTCTTCTGCCTGAGAAGGACCCATTGTAATTACAATTACCTCTCCACCATACTTTTCTTTTAGCTGAACACCTGCCTCAATAGCGTTTTGGTCAAAGGGGTTGATGATGGAAGATACCCCTTCCCTTATTAAGGTATTTGTCTTTGGGTCTATCTTGACATTCCCTGTCTCTGGAACCTGTTTTATACAGACAATAATTCTCATTTTGTACTTCCTTTGTAGCTAATCTTCCTTTTATTATTCCAATTTGTTAATAGTATAATATTACAGTGGCTTAATTTGACAAGTGTAAAGTTTAATAAGATGTAACCCCTTTAGTTTCAGTTGAAAAAAGTGTTAAGGAAAGAGAGAGAAAAAGAAAGAATTGGAGAAAAATTTCAAAGTATTAAAAGCGTTATAATGATAGATATTTCCCCATAACAACCTATAACATTTTTTTATTATAATCTCAAGGAAAAAATAATCTTTGACTTCTGCTTCTTGCTTTAATACAATACACTATTCACTTATAAAATAGGAGGGGTAAATGGAAAAAAAACCAATTGCAGTGGAGGATAAACCTCCGCAGGTTAAAAAGAATGGGAAGGAACAAAAAGGGGTATTAGGGCCTGTCCAAGACTTAGAACAGTATGTCCGACCAGATTGGTGGCGAGGCATCTTCAATTCTACCTACCTAAAGACAGATGCAGATGTAGTTGATGATTCAAATATAACCCGCCAGGAGATAGACCTTTTTACAAAGGTGGCCAAGCTCTTGACAGAACACAGGATTTTAGACCTATGTTGTGGTCAGGGTAGGCACTCCCTGGAGCTTGCCAGAAGGGGATTTAGGTCTATTGAAGGGTTTGACCGCAGCCACTATCTTATCCAAAAGGCAAAAGAGTCTGCTAAAAAGGAAGGATTGGCCGTAAAATTCAAAGAAGGGGATGCCAGAAAGCTTCCTTACTCACCTGACACCTTTGATGCAGTTTTAATTCTTGGGAATAGCTTTGGTTATTTTGAGACAGTTCAAGACGACCTGCGGGTTCTTCAGGAGGTTTTTAGAGTTCTCAAACCATGGGGCAATCTTTTGATAGAGATTTCAGATGGAGACTACCTACGAGGCAATTTTCAACCAAGATCATGGGAATGGATAGACAAAAAGCATTTTGTCTGTCGAGAGCGTTCCCTATCCTTAGATAAACAGCGTCTGACTACAAGGGAGGTTGTCACTAATATAGAAAAGGGTGTAATTACAGACCAGTTCTATGCTGAAAGGCTCTATACGAATGAGAGCATCCAGGAGCTTCTAAAGACAGGTAGATTTTCTGATACTGTCATTCATGGCACAATCTCCTCTGAATCCAAAAGGAATCAGGACCTGGGGATGATGGAGAAAAGAATCATTGTTACGGCAAACATTAGAAAGGAATGGACAGTGGTCAAGAAAAGGGTGGCTAAGGGTAATATTGCGGTGATTATGGGAGACCCGCAGAAGCCGGACACTCTGAAGCCTTTGTGTGTCTTTGATGATGATGACTTTTATACGATTGACCAACTAAAGGGTGCCTTACGAGAATTAGAGCAACAGGGAAATTATCAATTTGTCTATCTTAACAATCATAACGCTTTGATTCAAGACCTTGTCAGGCTTAAAGAGAGGCAGAAGGTAGATCTTATCCTCAACCTCTGTGATGAGGGTTATTTTAATGACCCGAGGAGAGAGCTTCATATCCCGGCGCTCTTAGAAGCACTGGAAATTCCCTATACAGGGGCCGCGCCACAATGTTTAGCTTACTGCTATGATAAGTCATTGGTTCGTGGTATCGCCAGAGAGATGGGTATCCCGGCACCTGAGGCATTCTTTGTCAAGCCTGAGGATACAATCTTTGAGCTTGACTTCAGTTTTCCAGTAATAGTCAAGCCTAATTTTGGGGATTCCAGCTTTGGCATTACCCAAAGGAGCGTCTCTTATTCCATTGAGGAGTTAATGAATGCCATCTCAGAGATTAGGGAGAAGTTTGGCTATGATAAGCCCATCTTAGTTGAGGAATTTCTGGGAGGAAAGGACTTGAGTGTAGGCATCATTGGCAATCCTCCTGAATCCTATACTGTTTTGCCAATCATTGAGGAGGATTATTCCTTGCTTCCTGAAGGGCTTCCAAGGATTTGTGGCTATGAGGCAAAGTGGCTCCCTGACTCACCCTATTGGGAGATCGGGTCTATTCCTGCAGAGCTACCAGAGGAGGCAGAAAAGTTTATTGTTGAATGTTGCCTGAAGCTCTTTGAGAGGCTTGAGTGCAGGGATTATGTTAGGTTTGACTGGAGAATGGATACAGAAGGAAACCCAAAGCTCCTTGAGGTGAACCCAAATCCAGGCTGGTGCTGGGATGGACATTTAGCAAAAATGGCCAGGATCTCTGGCTTGACCTATACTAAGATGCTGGAGTTTATCTTGCGGGCCGCAGAGAAGAGGACAAGAAGATAAATAATATGAAGAGAACAAAGAAGCAAAGTAACTGTTTACCTAACTGAAGTAAAAACACTGATACTTGAGTTCACAGAGAATTTCATTGCAAATTTATCATTGCAAAATTAGCATTTCAAATTAAAATGCTAAATGCTAAATTTGCAATTTGCTAGTGATTTTCTGTGCCCTCTGGCTAATCTTTACTTCAGGTGGCTAAAGCGTTACGAAGCAAATAGAGATAGAAGAGAAGGAGACTATAGAATGACTTTTAGAAGCAATGGATGCGGAAGTTTAAGAACAACTGATGTTGATAAAGAGGTAACCCTGTCTGGTTGGGTACATAAGAGGCGCGACCATGGAGGGCTTATCTTTATTGATTTAAGGGATAGCTCCGGGATAGCCCAGGCTGTTTTTAATCCTGAGGCAAATTACGAGTCCCATACAAAGGCTCATTCTTTGCGCTCTGAGTGGGTGGTTAAGGTAGAAGGGATAGTGAGAATGAGACCAAAGGAGGCAGTGAATCCACACTTACCAACAGGCGAGATTGAGGTAATAGTCGATAACCTTGAGATTCTTAACCCATCCCTTGTCCCTCCATTTGAAATAGCAGAGGATAAAGAGCCAGCAGAGGATCTTAGGCTAAAATACAGATACTTAGACCTGAGAAGGCAGAGGTGCAGGGAGAGGCTTGTCTTGAGGCACAGGGTAATGCAGAGAGCCAGGAGGTTCCTTGATGAAAAAGGCTTCTTGGAGATAGAGACACCGCAGTTGATAAGAAGCACACCTGAGGGTGCCAGGGACTTTCTTGTTCCAAGCAGGCTTATTCCTGGCAAGTTCTATGCCCTTCCCCAATCCCCTCAGCTCTTCAAGCAAATCTTAATGGTAGCAGGGTTTGAAAGATACTTTCAAGTAGCCAGATGCTTTCGTGATGAAGACCTGAGGGCAGACAGACAGCCTGAGTTCACCCAGTTAGACATAGAGGCCTCCTTCATTGAGGAGGAGGATATATATTCTTTGATGGAGGGGTTTGTAAGGTCGCTATTTCTTGATGTTTTGGGAATAGATATTCCAATCCCATTTATAAGAATACCTTATGACGACGCACTGCTCAGGTTTGGCACAGACAAGCCAGACTTACGGTTTGATATGGAGATAAGAGACTTGTCATACCTGTCTGAGACAGATATAAAGATATTCCAGACCGCACCAACAATTAGGGGATTAAAATGCCAGGGTCTGGCCTGGTCAAGAAAAGAATCGGATGAGTTGCTTGAATTTGTAAAAAATAAGGGTGCTGGAGGCCTTGCCTGGTTTAAGGTAGAGGGAGAAAGCCTTTCATCTCCCTTAGCAAAGTTTCTGAAGGAAGATGAGCTTAAGAGATTGAGGAGTGAATTTTCTGTAAGTATCGGGGATATAATTCTTGTTGTAGCTGATAAAAAGAAGGTTGTCCAGCAAGCACTCTCTGAGCTCAGGCTACACCTTGGAGAAAAACTTGGTTTGATTAAAGAGAGTTTTTCCTTCTGCTGGATAATAGACCCACCCTTGATGGAGTATAGTGAAGAGGAAAAAGCCTATAAACCCTCTCATCACCCTTTCACCTCCCCTAAGGAAACAGACTGGCAGATTATGTCTATCTCTCCAGAGAAAGCAAAGGCAAGGGCTTATGACTTAGTCTTGAATGGCTCAGAGATTGGAGGCGGGTCTATCAGAATTCACAGAAAAGAGTTGCAAGAGATAGTCTTTAATAGTCTGAAAATTCAAGAGGAGGCAAAAAAGGAGTTTGACTTTCTGCTGACTGCCTTCTCTTATGGTGCCCCGCCACACGGAGGCATAGCCCTTGGCCTGGACAGGCTGATAATGATGATGGCTGGGGCAAGCTCTATTAGAGATGTAATTGCCTTCCCAAAGACCCAAACAGGCACCTGCCCTTTAACCTCTGCGCCCTTTCCTGTATCTGCCGAACAACTATTGGAGCTTGGCATAAGAATCTTATCAAAGTAACCGTTCAAAACAGTTAAAAAATAAGTAACTATTTACAAATGGGTGTGGCTACTTTTGTCCCGACGGCTAAAAACATCTCTTATCTTATCTTATCTTACGCCGTGTAATAAAAAGGGTAAAGGAAGATATGGTTCTTTAGACAGGAGGATTACCACTCAAAGCTTTGAATAACCGTTATATCTCTCTCTTTTGCCTTTTTGATAATATTTGGGGTAGCATAGTGGGTTATAAGAATTTTTATAATCTCTTTCTTATCTTTTTTCTTTACTGCGGCAACCTTTCTCTCCAATTGTTTGAGCTTGCCAATACTGTTTAATCTTAATTCAGCCTCACCTACTATTACAACAGGGGTTTTATCTCTTCTTCCAAGTCCAAATATATTTATCTCCTCTTCATCTATTGTTGTTCGGACAAACCTTTTTG
>JASEHO010000004.1 GCA_030018505.1 bacterium | reverse complement strand
CTCGATAAACCCTTAAATTTTGTATCCATAGATTATTTCCTGTCTTTCATTAATTAATCCATTTATTATTCAATCTCCGCCATAGGTAATTTTGAGCGTGGATTTGGGTAAATCCCCATACTTCTCGGCTCTACAATCAAATCCAGGGACTCCATAACTACTGCGCCAATAAGTGGATATTCTTTCTTCGGCTCCACAATTGCCTCAAACCACCCTTTTCTACCACATATCTCTACCTCTGCTACTCCCACTATATCCCTTTGTGCGATTTCTTCATTGGCATATTTTACCGTCTCTTGTCTTATAACTGAGAAGTCAAACTCCCTGACTACTTTTTCAGGAAGAACAAGTAATGTTGCTCCAGTATCAACCTTAGCATCAATCTCTATTGCAGGCGTATCCTTTAATGGATTTCTGACCTTTATTGTTGTATAGACTATACCCATTTGGTTTAATCCTCCGTAACTATGTAATAAGGTAATCGGTAAGCAGTTATCGGTAATCGGTGAAGAAAAAGTATCTATTGGTTGTTACCGATTACCCGATCACCTGATTACTGATTACCTGATCTATTCAATCGCCATAAATTTGCAAGAGGTGATACAGGTCTTGCACTTGATACACTTTTCCTTATCTATCACAGCCACCTGCTTCTTCTCCCATTTTATAGCCTCTACTGGGCAGTCTTTGGCACAGACGCCACACATCTTACAAAGATCAGGAATAACCTCAAATTTTAATAAAGCTAAACAAGAATGAGCCGGGCAACGCTTTTCTTTAATGTGTGCCTCATACTCATCACGAAAATATTTAATCGTGGTCAAGACTGGATTAGGTGCTGTTTGACCCAATCCACAAAGGGATGCATCCTTGATATCCTGAGCCAAATCTTCAAGTAGTTCAATATCCCCTTCCTGGCCCTTTCCAGCACAAATATCCTCTAATTTATCAAGCATCACCTTAGTGCCTATTCGGCAAGGCACACATTTACCACAAGACTCTTCCTGGGTGAACTCTAAGAAAAATTTGGCAATTCCTACCATACAAGTGGTCTCATCCATAACAACCATACCACCAGAGCCCATAATCGCTCCTGTCTGGGTAATGGATTCATAGTCAACAGGCGTATCCAAAAGGGCTTCCGGGATACAGCCACCAGAGGGACCACCCATCTGAACAGCCTTAAACTTGCGTTTATTTGGTATTCCACCACCAATGTCATAGATAATCTGGCGCAAAGGAATGCCCATCGGAACCTCAATCAAGCCAATATTATTGATGGCACCGGTTAAGGCAAAGACCTTAGTTCCCTTGCTCTTTTCAGTGCCTAAGCTGGCATACCATTTTCCACCCTGAAGAATAATCTGTGGGATATTGGCAAGTGTCTCTACATTATTCAGGACAGTGGGTTTTTGCCATAAGCCTTTGTGTGCAGGAAAGGGTGGTCTTGGTCTGGGCATACCACGCTTTCCTTCAATTGAGGTCATTAAAGCAGTCTCTTCACCACAGACAAAGGCACCTGCACCCTGATATATTTCTAAATCAAAGTCAAAGCCTGAACCGAGGATATTCTTTCCTAATAGACCATACTCCCTTGCCTGAGTAATGGCAATCTCTAACCTTTCAATAGCCAAAGGATACTCTGCCCGAACATAGAGATAGCCTTGATGGGCACCAATTGCCTTAGCTCCGATAACCATTCCCTCTAAGACAGCGTGTGGGTCAGCCTCTAAGACAGACCTGTCCATAAATGCCCCAGGGTCTCCTTCATCGCCGTTGCAAAGGATATATTTAATCTCGCCTTTGGCTTTAGCACAGAATTCCCATTTAATGCCTGTGGGAAATCCTGCTCCACCACGGCCACGCAGCCCTGAGTCTTTCATCTCCTGAATTATCTCTTCAGGTGTCATTTCAAGCAATGCCTTAGCAGCACCCAGATAGCCATCTCTGGCAATATACTCATCAATCTGTTCTGCATCGATTAAGCCACGATTGCGTAGTGCCCGTAATACCTGGAGATTAAAGAAGGGAATATCACACATTGCAGGTATAACCTTTTTTTCTGCTGGAGGGGTGTACATTAGAGATTCAACAGGCCTTCCCTTTAAGAAATGCTCTTCAACTAAGAAGGGGATATTTTCTGGTGTGAGCCTTTGGTAGAATATACCCTCTGGATAGACAACCATTAAGGGTCCCTGGGCACAGAAACCATTACAGCCAGTTAAGACTATCTTTATTTCATTTTGCAGGTTCTGCTTGATGATCTCCTCCTCTAAGGCTTGTTTTACCTTGAGAGAGCCACTGGCTACACAGCCTGTTCCTGCACAGATTAGAAGATTTGCACGATATTGTTCCATCTTATGATATTTTTGCCATTGCCTCTTTTAAGAGAGCTTTCTTGAATGCCTTAAAATCACTTTCGAATATCGGAAAAAGCCTTATAGACCTCTCAGCCAGTTCCATCACCCTTTCTGGTTCAAGGTAATAACCATAAGCATGGCGAAAAAGGTGTCTAAACCCCCTCATCTCATCCAATATCTTAAAGGATTCCTCAGATAAAAGGTTTGGTCTAATCCCCTCAATCTTGACCAACATCCTTTTGAGTAAATCTATATGATATTTAGCGACACCTTCAATCTGATTCTCAAAGAAACTGATTATTAGCTTAAACATATCCTCATAGGCCGAATATAGGTTATGGAGCTTATAGGCCAGACTATTGGTCAAATCCTCATCACTCCTCTTTTCTCGTAATAAAAATGCCTTTTTTTCCACAGAAACAGCTATCTTTCTAATCTCATTAGACTGAGCCTCTAAATCAGCAAGAAAGATCCTTATCCCCTCTTCCACTTTATCCCCCTCTCTGTAATCTTTTTGGCAAAATGCACCTTCTCCATCACCACAACATTTACCTCTCTTTCAATCTTCCTGCTTAAAAATGCTATAGCCAGAGGCAGTTTATCCGATGAAAGCCCAGAGAAAGCAATGTCTATATCAGAGGATTCTCCAAAGTGATAAGGCATAGACAGAGAGCCGAAGATATACGCCTCTTTGAACTCTGTGGCTTTTTTGAATTCAGAAATAGCTGAAAAGGTATCTTGCAATAACCCTTTTCTCAACAACTCCATCTTTTCTGCCTTCTTTCTATAGACCTCTTTGATTATCTCTAATCCCATCTCTTTTATTGATTTTTTACTTTTTCTAAATCAGCAAGAAAGACCCCTATTCCCTTTTCCACCTAATACAAATCTAATGCATATTTACCTTTTGAATCTGGGTTTGGAATAAGCCTTTGGATTGAAGGAGAAACTACAAAATCTAATTGCTCCAAAACTATGTATCCAACCAGAACTGGCACATCATCCGGTAGTTGGACAACATCAAACTCGCTTTCCCTTTTCTCTATCTCTACCCTGGCTACTCCAAAAATATCCCTTTCAACCAATCCATTAGCTGTCTTCAGAGATATTTTCCTCAAAAGCATCAGTCCTAATCTTTCAATTTGGTCTTTGTGAAGACCAAGCATAGCAGCTTCTGTATCAACAAGGCCATCTTTTATCTCTATCGTTCTGACCTCTTTCTGGTTTGTAAGTATGTCTCCAAAGTTTGTAACCTTTAAGTCAATTAAAACCCTTCCCATTTTTTTCCTCAATAGGTCGTTTCATTGCCCATTACTAAGGCATACTCCTTCACAGGATTGCCAGAAAGGGCATGTTCTGTGAGTATTCTGATAATCTTTTCAGGATTCAGGTCAATATATTTTACAGGCGGATTGCCTATCAATTCCACAGTTGCCATTGGTTCTCGGCTGCATAAGCCTGCACACCCAGATGTAGTCACAATAATATCCTTTATATCTCCTTTGGCGACCTCATCTAAGAGAACAGTCATCACCTTTCTTGCACCAGCTGCAATGCCACAGGTTCCCATATGAACAGTTATCTTTGCCTTATAGCCACCCTCTCTTAAGGTGCTCGTAACTTTATACTCCTCTTTAATCCTTTTTAGGTCATCTACATTTAATGGCATATCTTACCTCCTTTGTATTCTATGCTGAGAAGTAACTATTTACCTGGGAGCAAAGAAAAAGGGAATTCATTGCAAAATTATCAATTAGCAATTATCAATTAACATTTGAAGAAGAGGAATAATTTTAAAATGCTAATTGCTAATTTTACATTGAACCTTCATAAGGCTTGAGTGTTACTTCTCTTATCGCTTTCAACATATCTTGAATATTTGAAGATTTAGCTCTTATTTTACGAGTATCCAAAGAATAAGTCAAGTTACCTTTTTTATGTGTCACAGCCAAATAGAAATGTCCTATTCTTAGCCAAATAGAAATGTCCACTTTTATTAACCAAAAGATATTCTTTTTTCCATCCGTTTATAGTTTATCTTAAACCTCCTCCATGGATTTCCTAATGGAGAAATATGTATCTTCCTGCCTGTGCATAGTACCTGTCTGCCGTTGCACAGGCAGACGCAGACAGGCATAATATCCCTCCTTTTTTGAGGAATATTTTACATCCTTAAATAGGACATTTTCACTTTGCAAATTAGGATATTTTCATTTGGCTGTGACATTACACAAATTTTTTCTTGACAAAATGTTCATTTTGGAGTAAAATGGAAAGTTCTGGGTAATAAAGGAGGAAATTATATGATACCTCTTCCCCTGACTGCTGAACTTATTATTGAGAATGGAAGAATAGCCCTTCCAGCCAAACTCAGAAAGAGCCTGTCTGAAAGAAACATAAACTCTATTGTGATTGCCAGAGGATATGATCAGTGTCTCTATCTCTACCTTCCTGAGGAGTGGAACCTACACATTGAAAGAATGAAGCAAATCCCAAGAGCAAGGGGTAGGTCACTGATAAGAAAACTCCTTTTTGGTGCTACAGAAGAGAAGATTGATAAGCAAGGAAGGCTGGTTATCCCTCAAATTCTTAGAGAGTATGCCCAAATTTCAAAAGAGATTATTCTAATAGGGCTTCCTGAGAGAATAGAGGTATGGGATAAGAAGGCTTGGGAAGGATATGATAGCAGTGTGAGTTTTGAAGAGCTTGGAGAGGAGTTAGAGAAGAATTCAGCATAAATATCTTTGTGGGTTTAAGATACTACCATAAACAAAAGGAGGCAAAGATGTTAAGAAAAGTTTACAGGGCAACGATATGGGTAGTCCTGATAACCTTTGGGTTTCAGGCACTTGGGGGGAATGTTTGGGCGAGTGTGGTGAAGAGTAATCGGTCATCGGTCATCGGTGATCGGAAGGAGAAGACAGCGGCAGAGGAATGGGGGGAGGTGATTTCATCGCTTGGGGAAGAGGTTAGAGGTAAGAGGTTAGAAGTAAGAAGCTTGGAGAAGAAAGGGAAAGAGATAGAAGGGGTTGATAAGAAGCTGCGGAAGGAGTTCAAAGAGACAGAAAAATTTCTTAAAGAGAAGAACCTGCCAGACAAGATCCTTCAAAGGCATTATGAGTTTGTTAAGCAGTATGAGGAAAACTATTCAAAACTAAAAGAGAATCTGACTAAGGCAATAACCACAAAGAACACAAAGGAATTAAAGGATTTCATAGAAAAGGCACAATACAAGAAAAAGCCAAGACCATTAGACCCCAATAAACTTCCTCATAGATTAGCACCAAGATTAGAGCCAAAAGAACCAAAGACAAAGAAAGGTATTAGCCTTCAGCAATCAGCTATCAGTAGTCTTCCTACAGATGCTGATCTTAAGCCTACCATTGATGTCCAGATAACTGATGAGATAAGGAAATTAGCCAATGAAACCTTAAAAGGAAACCCTGTCTTAATCTACGAATACATTAGAAACAACTTCGACTATGAGCCTTACTATGGCTCACTCAAGGGCTCACAACAGACCTTATGGGAAAAAGCAGGCAATGACTTTGATTTAGCCTCTATCCTGATTGCCCTCTACAGAGCTGCCAATATCCCTGCCAGGTATGTTTATGGCACCATAGAAATCCCAATAAATAAAGCAATGAACTGGGTTGGAGTAAAGGACCCATATACCTGTGCCAATGTCTTTGCCTCAGGAGGAATCCCATCAAAAGCTATTACCTCTGGTGGAAAGATTGTGGCTTTACAGATGGAGCGTTGCTGGGTGGAAGTTTATATTGCCTATATGCCAGATGAAGGGGTTACCTCAAGGGGCCAAAAGATATGGATTCCTGTTGATCCCTCTTTTAAGCAATATAAAGATAAATCTTCAGTAAACCTTGCCTCTGCAATAGGGTTTGATGCCCAAAGTTTCTATGATGAGGTAAAGGCTCAATCAACAACAAACCCAGATGGCTCTGTGGTGATGAATGAAGAATTTATTAGACAAAAACTTGAGGAGAACCAAACAAAACTGAGTGATTACTTAGACACCAACCTCCCAGGAACACCAACCCTCTTTGATGTCCTGGGATACAGAACAATAATCAAGGAAGAGTTCGGCCTTCTCTTGGGATCACTTCCCTACAAAACCATATCTGTCCTTGATAGATACTCTGAAGCCTCTGATAGCTTACGGCATAAGGTCAGCTTCAATATATCAGGAACAAGCTATACTGCCTCCCTTGTAGAATTAGCCAGTAAAAGGATAACCATATATTACATTGGTGCCACTGATGCTGACAGAAGCCTTCTTGCAAACTACGAGAATATAGAGGATGTCCCTGCCTATCTGGTAGAGATGAAGCCTGTTTTGATGATAAATGGCACACCAGTGGTTGAAGGACCTGCTATTGGACTTGGTGCAGATCAAGTATTCACTATGGCTTTTACCTCACCCAATGGCCCATCAGAGCAGATAATCAACTACATCACCGCAGGTGGATACTATGCTGTGGGAATAGACCTTCAGAATATCCCAAGGGAGCTTATCACAAAACTTCAGACGAACCTTCAGACAGTAATCGACATGATCAATCAAGGAGAAGGCCTACTCCTTCCTGACGACCTCCTTGGTGAACTCCTCTGGGGTATAGCCCAGACATACTGGTGTGAGCTTGATGCCACAAACAAGGTGATTGCTAAGATGCTTGGCATCTCCTCCATCAGATACCCATCAGAGGCAATGGTCTTTGTGAACCTATCCACCTCATACCTATTTGGCATACCAGAATCAGTAGAGGTAAGAGGTCTATCCATTGATGTTGACAGAGACATTGAAAGCCCATTTGCAGTAGATGGAGACCTAACCAAAAGAACAACCTATATGATTCAGTCTGGGATGAATGGCTCAATCTTAGAACACAGCATCTTTGAACAGATGCTTGGAATAAAGTCTGTTTCTGCTATCAAGATAATGCAGATTGCAAACAGCCAGAATATACCAACCTATCAGATAACCTCAGAGAATATATCTCAGGTTCTTCCCCTCCTTCAAGTACCATCTGATGTAAAATCTGACATTCAGGATTACATCAATGCCGGTATGGTGGTAACCACCCCAAAGAATGAGATCACTTACAACAGTTGGACAGGCACAGGCTATATCGTCTTAGACCCAGATACAGGAGCAGGGGTTTATATGATCTCTGGGGGGCTGGGGGGTGGGGAGACTACGGATGATGGATGGTGGAATAGAATACGAGATGCCTTTAGTGGCCTTTTAGCAATAGCTTCGATTCTTCAATCTGGGGAAGGTGTGGAGATAGCCAAGATATTAAAGCCACTTAAGCTAATTGGCATTTTTCTTCCTCTTGCTCTTACTATGTATAATGCAATAATTCAAGTTGATAATACCAATCTTTCTCCAGATACAAAAATAATGTTAATGGGATTCATTGTTACATTTGGAGTAATTGGCATGGGTGCAAGTCTTATTGGTTTTTTAGGACCCATGGGAATTGCAGTAGGCTATGTTGTTTCAATTTATGTATCTTTCGTCTTAGAAAATATTCTTCCAATGCTTATCTATTTTGCAGAATATTATGCAAGGATAGATGAGTTACCATGAATAAGAGGTTAATATGGATATCTTGAAAGAGATAATTGGTGTAGGATTGGTCATTATAGGAGTAGTTATAATGCAATATGCTTGGAGATATAACCTCTTGGGGGAAAACTATTTTGGTGCATTCATTTTAGCTACAGGAGCTTTTTTTCTGATATTTCTTGGTTTTCGCCTTTGTGGTTTCCTCCTTATGAATGCACTTTTTCTCTATCCAATTGTAATCTTGATGATTTCCGGACTTGTTCAGGCAATTCCTATGATTGATCTCAAAAAAATAGGTAACATACTTGGAATCATTTTGGGCATACTTATGATAGCGACATTTATTTTTGTATGGTGGTTCGAGTGTACTAGAACTGTTTCTGGCGAAAAGAGAAAAAAAAATCTTGATAGATATGTAGAAGATACCCTTTTTGGCACATCAACAAAAACTATGAAAAGAAATGAATCACAATAAGGTCTATTTGCAAATTATAAAAGGTATAGCGTGCATTCTTATTCTTCTATCTGTATGTAGCCCCTTATTATTTATCTTGATGGGGTATGCTCTGAGGGTTTATATAGGTGAAATTTCAGTAGATGAAATTAGGGTAACAAAATATTTGATAACATTTTGTTCTATATTATCAATAACATGGTTATCTACTGCTCTTTTAGGTATCTGGGTCTTTAGTGTTTGGATGAAGATAGAAGAGCCTATCAAAGAAAAAGTGGTGGCAGGAAAAGAATTTTGGGGAATTTTGAAGGCGATAAAAGCATATCCTCTACCAATTGCTTTTATATCCTTAATGTATATGGTCATTATCCCTATAGCATTTTGGGTCATTCATCATATATGGACAAAGATTGGAATTATAAAATAAGGAGGACAAAAATGAGTAGATGGAAAATTTTAATGGTTTCGTTGCTTTTGCTCTGGTCAAACCAGGTGATTGGCCAGCAGACAGCAATTGATAGGGGAGTAGAATGGCTTGTGAATGCCCAAAATCCAAATGGCTCCTGGGGAACAGAGACGGATTATCCCAATGTTGTATTTAGGAATACCTGTCTTGTAGCAGATACCTTGTGTTATCTTGATCTCGCTGGAAGTCCAACCACATTGAATGCTATCGGTTGGATTGAAGCTCAACTTGCAACCTCTACTCGTCATTTGACTCGACAGATAATTCCCTTAGTCAGCTTTGGAACAAATACCACTAAATTGGCCAACCTGTTGGTCTCTTACCAAAACGAGGATGCTGGATGGAGTGGGTATAACTTCAAAGGTGCGGATTCTTTTGTGCTTGACACCCTCCTCGCCCTCTCTGGCCTTAAGTCAGCCAATTATTCTAATAACACAGTTATTGAGCCTGGGCTTTGGTATCTCATATCCAATCAGAATACAGATGGAGGATGGGGGTTTACAAAAGAAAGTGGAAGTAATGTTTATCTGACATCCCTTGCTTTGCTTACCCTAAACCAATACCGCAAAGATTATTACCTTGAAGAAGCAATCACCAAAGCCTCTAATTGGCTTATAACCCAGATCCCAGAATTCCTATGGGAAAAAGCCCTTATGTATTCATCTCTTATAGCTTATAGCTTACAGCTTACAGCTACTTTGGATTATATCTTATCCAATCAATTAGCCAATGGAAGCTGGGATAATGACCCATTTACCACAGCCCTATGTTTAAGGGCAATCAAGGATAGCATGCCACCAGAAATCTTTATAGACTTAGAGGCTAAATATCTCTCTTATTCTCCAGGAACACCTTCTGCAGGTGATACTATACTCCTTAAGTCCTGTGTATTCAATTCAGGAAGCACAACATTAACTGGCATAGAATCCCAGTTTTATATAAATACTTCCACATTAGGACCAATACTCTTTATCCCAAGATTAGAACCAGGAGAGTATGCTACAGTCAGTCTTAGTCTATCATCTGCTTGTGGAACATACACTATCCTTGCTCTCTTTGACCCAAGAAACCTTATAACAGAACAAAGCGAAAACAACAACACCACTATCACTACCCTGATTGTCTCTGAAGCAATTCTAAGCCTACCTGATCTTATATTCACAAAGATCTCAGTATCCAATCTTACACCCCAGGCAGGAGAAATAATCACTATCTCTGCAACTATAACAAACACAGGAGAAAGTAGCGCAAAGAATGTCTTGGTTCAATTCTTAGATAATGGCATCCAACTTAATGATGATTTTATCTTTCCAATTCTACACAGCCAACAAGAGGCTATTGCAGAACTTGAGGTATCATTTGCTGAAGGAAGCCATAATATATCTGTTGTTGCAGATCCTTACAACACCATCTCAGAACAAGATGAGACCAATAACATAGCCACAACAACCATTATAGCTGAACCTGCCCCCTTGTCTGATCTGGCCATAACCCAAATTATTATCTCACCAGATTTACCAAACTCTCTTTCTACCATTACTATAACCGCCTTGATAAGAAACTTGGGTGAGAAAGATGCTAATCAGGTTTCAGTCAGGCTATATAATGGCAATCCAGAATGGAAGAATAAAATAGGAGAGGTTACTATTGGCTCAATCACCCCCCAAGGAACCTCATCTGCTCAATTCAAAACCCAGCTTGCCTCTGGCACCCATACCCTATGGCTTGTTATTGACGAAGGAAACATAATTGCAGAGATAAATGAGACCAATAACTCTGCATCAGTTGGTATCTATGTGCAACCTATACCTTGTGATCTTGTTATATCCAATATCAGCTTCTTTCCTTCCTATCCCACAGACAGGGATGAGATTAAGGTGACAGTAGCAGTCCTTAATCAAGGAGAGGCTGATGTAGAGAATCTCTTTGTTAAAGTTATGCTTGATTCTATAGAGATAAAGGAGTTTGGTATAGCCCAACTTAAAGGTCAAGAGACAAAGAATCTCTTCTTTATCTGCTCTTCACTCACAGAAGGAACCCATACCTTTACCTTCATAGCTGACCCAGATAATCTCATTCCTGAGACTAATGAAGCCAATAATACCTTTACTACAAAGCTGAGGGTTAGAGAATACCTAAAACAGCCTCCACAGGTTGTCTGTGTCCCCTGGGCATCTGAAAACCCTCTTGCTCCTCATGATACCTGGATTGGGAAAGAGACAACCTTAAAAGGAACAGCCCATGATTTAGATGGTGACCACACTATGCTTACCTATAAATGGGAGTTTGGCGATGGATATTCTACTTCCTGGATCTCCCCTGTTGACCCATACATCATTGAGGCAAAACATACATACACAGGAATAATGTCTGATGGCACACCATATACTTCTGGAAAATACTTTACTGCATCCCTCTACATCAAAGACCAGGATGACTTAATCGGCAAAGACACCTACTTTATCGCCATAAGAGATAAATCATTGGATATAGAGGTGAATGTAGCTATTGATGAAGGATTATGGTGGCTGCATAAGCAACAGAATAGAGCTGTCTATGAAGATGGTGCTGCTTATGGATGCTGGTCCCATCCAGACTATGGTCCTTTAATTGCATACACTGCAGCAGCAGTTGAGGCATTTGAGCTGATGGGTCACCTTCCTAAAGGCTATCCCTATGATATTACTGAAGACCCATACATAGAGACAGTCCAAAGGGGACTAAACTACCTCTTCAACCATTTCTATACATATAGTATTAGCCAAGATTCAACATATTGCCCATTAGGCAATCCTGATATGAATGGAAATGGGATTGGACTAACATGCTATGATTATAGAGAGCTATATGATACAGGCATGTCCCTTATGACCCTCTCAAGTAGTGGTGCACCTAACCGAATAGCACTCACTGGAAGCCCTAATGTAAAAGGAAGAACCTACAAGGAGATTGCTCAGGATATGGTTGATTGCCTGGCCTGGGGACAGACCGACCCATACGCTGAAGTATATGAAGGTGGTTGGAGGTATAGTCTCAACTATGGCCAATCAGACAACTCTGTCTCTCAATGGCCAGTGATAGGGATGGAGTCAGCAGAGAGAAACCTTAAAGAGGCAGGACTTAAGGTGCCTGATTTTGTAAGACCAGAACTCTTAAAATGGCTCTCTTACAGCCAGAATGCAAATGGAGGATTTGGCTACTCCTCTCCAGATGACTGGGTGAACACAGCCAAGACCGGGGCAGGCTGTGCGATGCTTTCATGGGCAGGTGTTGAAACAAGTGATAATAGATTCCAGAGGGCCCTTTCTTTCTTGAATAATGACTGGTATAACACCAATTGGAGCTGCACCAACTTTGGTGATTACTATACTATGTATGGGATTATGAAAGGAATGCGTATTCCAGACCCTGATGTAGAGGTGATTAGAAGCCACAACTGGTATTCAGAGTATGCTCGCTACATCATAGATGAGCAGAACAAGTATGGAGATGGATATGTAGTAGACACCTCATGGTTAGGAGAAAGAGAGGTCAAACCAATACTTGCTACTGCTTGGGCAATAGCTATTTTGGTGCCAACACCAGTTACACCACCACCAGTTGCTGATGCAGGAGCAGATATTGACAATCATCCACCACTAATCACTGTAAGATTTAATGGCAATAACTCCTATCATCGCGACCCAACTAAAAAGATAGTCATCTATGAATGGGACTTTGAGTCTGATGGGGTATATGATATAAGTAGTTCTGAACCTTATGCGACATACACATACCCTGCATATGATCTTAATGGCAGTCCAACCACTGTCCCAGATAAGATAGATTGGGCAAAGACAGCCAGGGATTATCAGGTAAGATTAAGGGTATCAGATGATAATATCCCTCCTCTTACTGATACCGATGAATGCATAGTCCATATAACCCCTCCACCCTGGCCACCTGTTGCAGATGCTGGTGGTCCATATCAAGGCACAAAGAATACAACCCTTATCTTAGATGGCTCAAGGTCATATGACCCAAATGGCAAGATGTATCCCTCCCCCGGCCATCCCTGGCATGGCTATATCACTGGTTGGCTCTGGGACCTTGATAATGATGGTAAGTATGATGATGCAAGCACAGAGAAGGTAGAATGGAAGATATCAGCATCTGGAATATATCCTGTAAGTCTCAAGGTTATCAACAATTTTAATGAGACAGATTGCGATAATGCAGTTATTAATATTGAAAACCGCTATCCTACTGCAGATGCAGGTGGTCCTTATCTAATGGCACCTGATGGTAGGGTTAGGTTTGATGGCTCTGCATCATCTGACCCAGATTATGACCCTTTGCTCTATCGTTGGGATTTTACCTCAGATGGAATATACGATACACCCTTTAGTCCAGAGAAAATAGCAACCCATACCTACTCAGAGAAGATAGAGCAAACAGTTACCCTTTGCGTGTATGATGGCAGTGATTATGATGTAGCAACAGCTACAGTCTATCCCAAACCCCTTATCTTTTCTTCTGTAGCAACTGATAAGCTCTTCTATTCTGCTAATGAGCATGTTACCATCATCTCCAAAGCAAAGAGCCTCTTGCCAGGCATCATTCTTTACAATCTTCCATTAAGAATAGAGATTGATGGAGAGATAATAGACAAAGAGATTCCAGCCCTCTTTCCCAAATCCTTATGGTCTTCTAACTCTTACTGGAACACCGGCACACATACACCAGGAAAATATACAATCACTCAGACTGTATTTTATGGCACAGAGGCTTTATCTGTGGCTACCTGCACCTTTGCTATTCTCTCTGATTTAGCTGGAATCTCTGGGGATATTGATGTTACCCCCTATGAGGTAAAGACTTATGGAAGCCTGACCTTCAATTATGTTGTAACCAACACAGGCAACACTGACCTTATCAATCTCCCTCTCAATATTCTGATTATAGACCCAGATACAGGTGAATTAAAGCATACCCTAACTGATGTTGCCACCATAACCTCAGGTGCTTCTTACACAAACACAATAGTCTGGGACAATCTCTTCCTAAAAGAACCAAAGATCTATCTGGCCATATTACAAGCAGGCACAAAATCCTTAGACTCTGATACATTCAGGGTTCTTCCCTTTGGCTTTCTTTATGGCAAGGTAGAGGGCTATGCTTACTCAAGGGCATTAGACTTTGCTATCTATACAGAGAAAGAGCAAACTTATTTGGGTGGAGGAGGGAATTCTTATACCTTTGTTCTTGGTGGCTCTGTCCATTCCAATACAAAGGCAACAATAAACAATAAAAAGCATCGGATAGTAGAGCCAAAGTATGTTAATGATAGCCCTATTATCGGACTTATCCCAGGACAGGCAAACCTTAATTATTCAGGTGACATCCCATTTCCAACAATAGATTGGCAGTATTATCGCCAGATAGCTAAGGAGCAAAATAGATACTATACCTCTTTAACTGGTGTGAATCTACCCCAAGGTAAGGATCAGGTAACAGTAGTAGAGCTATCAAAAGAAGGTGGTGAGTTGAAATTCTCTGGCAATAGTAAAGGCGAAGGCACTCTCATTCTCTGGACACAAGATACGGAAAAATTAGAGCTAAAATTAGGAGGCACAGTAGATTTCAAAGGTCTAATCTACACCAATGGCCAGATAGAGCTTTTAGGCAATGTAAAGATAAAGGGTAGCATAATAGCCAAGTCTGCTACCTTAAATGGCACGCCAAGGGTATTCTATAACCCTGTAAATCTATGGCAGAATAGAATACCGATAACAGATGCCTTAATCACTGCCAGGGATGAGACTACAGGAAAGACCCAGACTACAACGACTACCTCTTCTGGCACCTATACACTTCCCTATCTCCCTGCTGGAACATACACTCTGACTGCCCAAAAAGAAGGCTATATTTCGTCTTCTACAACAGGTGCGATAATAAGGGTAAATGAAGGAACAGAGGTCAATTTTGTCGTTATCCAAGAAAGATTGACCAGATTATTAACAGCACCTGAGAGCCAGATAGATGAAGAAGAGATTATTCCTACAACTCATCAACTCCTTCAATCCTTTCCCAACCCAGCAAATAATGGATGCTATATCCCATTTCAGTTAAGAGTGGATAGTGATGAGTGTATAGTGAATATCTACAACATTGTGGGGCAGAAGGTAAGAGAGATTAATGCTGGCCCAAAGAAGGCTGGATCATATACTGAAGCTAAAGAGGGAAGAGCCATATTCTGGGATATGAAGAATGATCAGGGACAGAAGGTTTCATCAGGGCTATATTTCTACAAGCTGAAGGCTGGGGAGTTTTCCAATGTAAAGGCTTTGGTGATAAAAAGATAAGATGATTCATCTTCCTGTTATGGTAGAGGAGGCAATTGAATACCTAAATGTTCAGAAAGGCAAATGGTATGTAGATTGCACTCTGGGTGCTGGTGGTCATTCTCTGGAAATACTAAAAAGAGGAGGAAAGGTTTTGGGGATTGACCAGGATGAAGAGGTTTTAGATTTAGCAAAGAAAAGTTTAAGTGATTATCACAAGCGGATAGTCTTTGAGAAGAGGAATTTTATAGAGGTAGGCGAGGTAATAAAAAAGCACAAAATAAAGAAGGTTTTTGGAGCATTATATGACCTTGGCTTATCTTCATATCAGATTGAGAAAGATGCAAGGGGTTTTAGTTTTCAGAGAGAGGGCCCCTTGGATATGAGAATGGATTTAAGTAAAACCACTAAATGTGCCGATATAATAAATAGGGGGAGAGAAGAGGAGTTGGCAAGAATCCTTAAAGAGTATGGTGAAGAGAGAATGAGTAGAAGAATAGCCAGAGAGATTGTGAAGAATAGGCCAATTAGAACAACAACAGGGTTGGCAAGCCTTGTGGCGAGGGCAATAGGCAAGCGAGGGAAGATACATCCAGCTACACGGACATTTCAAGCGTTAAGGATTGCAGTAAATGATGAGCTTTCTGCCTTGACAGAATCCCTTGATAGCATCTTTCCGCATTTAGCAAGCTATGGAAGGATTGTGGTCATCTCTTTTCATTCATTGGAGGATAGGATTGTAAAGAGAAAATTTAAGCAGTGGCAAAAAGAGGAGGTGTTTAAGATATTAACCAAAAAGCCCTTGAGACCTACACCAGAAGAAATAGAAGAAAATCCAAGGGCAAGAAGTGCAAAGTTTAGAGGAGGTGAAAAGGTATGAATATTAGAAAAAGAAGAGGGTTTTTGATAGTTAGGGGTTTGGGTGTTCTTATCTGGTTATTTGTGTTGGCTTTTTACCAGAAACAGACCTTATCTCTGCGGTATGAAATAGCAGAGCTTGAGGAGAAAGCAAGGATAGAGGATGTGATGAGAAGGGATCTTTATATAGAGATTGCCAAACTCAAGAATCCTGAGCGGATTGAAAATGTAGGTAAAGGTTCAGGCTTTATTGAAGCAGGTCTTCACCAGTTTACTGTTCTTTGTAAACCAAAGCCTGAAGCAGAGGAAAAGATAGAAGAGAAGACCATGTCCTCTGGGATGCTGGCTTTTATCTTTGGGAAAAAGGCATAGGCAAAATAAGTAGGGAGCAGTAAGAATTATAGTAACACTTTACCCATCTGAAGTAAAGGGTAAAGTTCAATGTAAAATGTAAAATTAGCAATTAGCATCTTAAAATTATTCCTCTTCTTCAAAAGTTAATTGATAATTGCTAATTGATAATTGCTAATTGATAATTTTGCAATGAATTCCTTTTTTACCTGGTTGTTGCTTCACTTGGCTAAATAGTTACAAATTTGACTGGTGACTGGTGCACTGTGATTACTTTAGATAGTGTTACAAAAATGAAGTTATCCCAACTATTAGAACCTCTTGGTATTAAGGCTCAAGAAGATAAAGAGATAGAGCATATCAGCGATGACTCAAGGAAGGTAGAGCCAAATACCCTGTTTTTTGCCATAAAAGGGGTTTGTGTTAATGGCCATAGATTTATCCAGGAGGCAAAAAATAAAGGTGCGGTTGCATTTATAGTAGAGGAAGAGGACTTAGAGGGGACAATCAAGGTAGAAGATGGAAGAAAGGCTTTGTCTTTGGTGGCTCAAAGGTTTTTTGGGGAGCATAGCCTAAAGATTATTGGCATAACCGGAACAGACGGAAAGACAACAACAGCCTTTTTAATAGAAAAAATATTTGAAAGGGCAGGGATTCCAATATCAAGGCTTTCCACCATAGGCCATAGAATTGGAGACCGAGAGACTCCAGCAACCCAGACAACGCCCTCTCCTATAGAGCTTCAATCCCTTCTGAAAGAGGCAAAAGATAGTGGCTCTGAGGCTTGCGTGATGGAGGTATCTTCTCATAGCCTTTCTCAGGACAGGGTCTATGGAATGAAATTTTGGGGAGGTATATTTACAAACCTCTCCTCTGACCATCTTGACTATCATAAGACAAAAGAGGCATATCTTGAGGCAAAGAGAGAGCTGTTTTTGTCTTTATGCCCTGATTCCTATGCCTTTGTTAATGCCGATGACCCAAGCTCTACCAAAATAATAGAAGGAACAAAGGCTAAGGTAATTAAGTTTGGAATAAAGCAGGGAGAATTAAGGCCAGAGACAGTAGAGGAGACAGAAACTGGAATAGCCTTCTTGATTTACGGAGAAAGAATAAAGAGCAGGTTATTTGGAATACATAATCTTTACAATATGTTAGGCTCTATTGCGGCAAGCCATTATTATGGAATACCCATTAAGGCAATCAAAGAGGCACTAAAGGACTTTTCTCCTCCAAAAGGAAGGTTTGAGATAATATCTCATTCGCCAAAGGTTATTATAGATTATGCTCATACACCACAGGGTCTATCTGTAACGCTCAAGGCTTGCTGGCAGATTAAGCCAAAAAGGGTGATTCTCTTATTCGGCTGTGGTGGAGACAGGGATAGACAGAAGAGACCACAGATGGGAAGAATAGCAGAAGAGTTGGCTGATGTAGTTATCCTAACATCTGATAATCCGAGATATGAAGACCCAGAGAAGATATTGGATGAGATAGAAAAGGGAATGAAGAAGAAGCATTTGAGAATATCCGATAGAAGCGAGGCAATAGAAAAGGCTATATCCTTAGCCGGGCCAGATGACCTTGTCCTTATTGCTGGAAAAGGGCATGAAGGGTATCAAATAATTGGGGATAAGCACATAGAGTTTAGCGATAAAGAAGAAGCACTTAGAAAATTGGCAACCGTTCAGATAGTGTCCGAAAAGGTGATATGATAAATTCATTTCAAATTTAGCATTTCAAATTAAAATGCTAAATGCTAAATTTGCAATTTGCAATGAAGTTTTATGGATAGGCCAAACGGTTCAAAAATAGTATAAAAATATGTTTTACTGGATTTTTTATGAACATCTTTTTGCTGAGGGGACAATCTTTTCCTTTCTCAGGGTATTCAAGTATATCACCTTTAGGGCGGCGTATGCAGCTATCTTTTCGCTCATCATCTGTTTTATCCTGGCACCCTTTATTATAAGGCGGTTGAAAGCAACTGGAGTCTGCGAAAAGGTAAAGGCTGAATACTTAGAAGGCCATCTCCATAAAGAAGGGACACCAACTATGGGTGGAATAATAATTTTAGCCTCTCTTCTCCTCTCTGTTTTGCTTTGGGCAAGGGCTACACCACCTTTAGTGATAATAGTTTTAGCCACAACTGCCTTTGGCATCTTAGGGTTTATTGATGACGCTATTAAGCAAAAAAAGGGAAAGGGGCTGGCTATAAGGCATAAACTTTTTGGAGAGATCTTGATAGGCACAGCAGTTGGTCTGTATCTTTATCTTTGTCCGCTGACTGCCAATCATACAGTTATTGTTCTCCCTTTTATAAAAGATGCATCCTTTGACCTTGGGCTTTTCTATGTTCCCTTTGCTATTTTGGTAATTGTTGCGGCTTCTAATGCCGTCAATCTTACGGATGGGCTTGATGGCCTGGCTATTGGCAGTTGTATCTTTGTAACGATTGGACTCATATTATTGGCTTATGTTGCTGGACATTATAAGCTCTCTTCGTATCTGAAGGTAGATTTTATAAGTGGTGGAGGAGAGATTGTTATCTTTCTCTCTGCTTTAGCTGGTGCATCTTTGGGGTTTTTATGGTATAATAGTCACCCTGCTGAGATTTTTTTGGGAGATACAGGCTCTCTTAGCTTAGGAGGTGCCATAGGAACGATTGCTCTGGTCATTAAGCAAGAGATTCCCTTAGTTATCATTGGGGGTTTATTTGTCATTGAGGCAGGCTCTTGTTTGATTCAGATTCTCTCATTCAAACTATTCGGGAAAAGGGTCTTTGCTATGGCGCCCCTTCATCACCACTTTGAGAAAAAGGGATGGTCTGAGTCAAAGATTGTGATCAGATTCTGGATAATTGCCATAATATTTGTTCTGCTCAGCCTGAGCACATTAAAGTTAAGGTAACTGTTTACCGAGAGTGAAGCAACAACAAGATAAAAATGGAATTCATTGCAAAATTATCAATGAGCAATTAGCAATTAACTTTTGAAGAAGAGGAATAATTTTAAGATGCTAATTGCTAATTTTACATTTTACATTGAATCTTCATAATGGCTTAAAGTGTTACAAGATTTTTAAGGATATATAAATGTTAAACCTAAAAAACAAAAAGGTTACTGTTCTTGGGCTTGGGGTCTCAGGACTTGCCTCAGCGAAGCTTCTTTATGCTGCAGGGGCTAAGGTTACTGTTTGGGATGAGCTGGAAAAAGAGAGGCTTTTTTCAAAGATATCCCAGCTTCCAGATGGGGTGAAGGTAATATGCGGTGAACCCATTGATATATCTGGTTCCAATCTTATTGTTGCCAGCCCAGGGATTCCTCCAGATCTACAGCCTATGCTTTTGGCAGAAAAGAAAGGGATTCCTGTCATCAGCGAGCTTGAGCTTGGCTATCAATATCTCTCTGGACAGAAACTGATTGCCTTGACCGGGACAAATGGAAAGACAACAACTGTGAGTTTAATAGGAAAGATTCTTTCTGGCAGGCCAGTGAAGGTTTGCGGAAATATTGGATTGCCTTTATGCGAGGTTATTCCTGATACCCTTGAGAAAGATATTATATGCTTAGAAGTGAGCAGTTTTCAGTTAGAGAAGATTATAGAGTTCAGGCCAGATATAGCTGCGTTTTTGAACTTTGCGCCAGACCACTTAGACCGCTATCTAAGGATAGAAGATTATATAAAGGCAAAGGCAAGGATATTTGAGAATCAGAAGAAAGAGGATGTTATGGTTCTAAATGCAGATGACTATGTGGTGGTGAACTTAGGAAGAAAAGGCAAGGCTAAGCCTTACTTCTTCTCAAAAAAGCAGATTTTACAAGAGGGGATTTTTGTAAGGGGTGAGTATATCGTGGCAAGATTCAAAGGTAAAGAAGAGAGGATAATAAAGACTGATGATTTCCAGCTTAAAGGTCAACATAACCTTGAAAATGTGCTTTGTGCCATTCTTTGTGGAATTGTCGTGGGAATAGATATTGATATTATTGTGGAGGAGGTAAGGAACTTTAAGCCACTTCCCCACAGGATAGAATTGATTGCCGTAATATCTTCTATAAGATTTATAAATGATTCAAAGGCAACCAATGTCGCTTCAGTAATAGCCGCTCTTGTCTCCTTTAATAAGCCTATAATCCTTATTGCTGGTGGCAAGGATAAGGGTGAAGACTATTCTATGCTTATTCCGTATTTGAAGGAGAGATGCAAGGCTCTGATTCTCTTTGGAGAGGCGGCTGATATTATTGGTTCTATGGTCAGGGATGCTATTGGAGTCAGCAAGGTCTCTGATTTGGCTCAAGCTGTAAACCTTGCCTATGCTTTGGCTGAAACAGATGATATCGTGCTATTATCCCCTGCTTGCTCAAGTTTTGATCAGTTTACCAGCTATAAAGAAAGGGGAGAGGTGTTCAAAAAAGAGGTGATCAAAATGAAGGAGAGGTTACATGGAAAAGAGTCCAACCATATCTACAGTAGCTGATATTCTGTGGCTTCCAATGTGTGCCCTTATAGGATTTGGGCTTCTCATGATCTTTTCTGCAGATTATATTAGGGCAGGGGATATATTCTGTTATTTTACCAAACAACTTTTCTGGATAATTATAGGTAGCGGCATATTTTACGCCATATTAAAGATGAACTATAAGTTCCTTCAAAAATACTCGCTTCATCTTCTTATCATAGGCATCCTTATTCTCTCTATTACCCTTTTTTCCCCTGAAAAGGGTGGAGCTAAGAGATGGCTTTTGGTAGGCCAGCCAAGTGAGTTTGTCCGAGTCCTTTTTTTCTTATACCTCTCTGCTTTTCTATCAAAGAAGAGTGGCACTTGTAGCCTGAAAAAGTGTATTGTGTCTTTCATTTTCTTTGGTGCAATTATTGTCATTCTTGCACTCCAGCCACATATTGGGATGATACTCTTTATATTTTGTGTAATTTTTGGGCTTCTCTTTATCTCTGGAATAAAAAAAAGATGGCTTTTGCCCATAGGTGTCATAATGATTATTATAAGCTCTGCACTAATTATAGCTTATCCTCACTCTTTGGAAAGGATAGAAAACTTTTCTGAAAAAAAGGAGTGGCAGGTTGAACAATCTGCTATTGCATTAGGGACTGGAGGCTTGTTTGGTGCAGGTATTGGAGAGAGTCGTCAGAAGCTAAGGGGTTTTCTTCCGATGCCCCAGACAGATTTTATCTTCTCTATACTTGGAGAAGAGATGGGGTTTTTTGGCACACTTTTTATTATCTCTTGTTTGCTTGTCTTTTCTGCCTGTGGATTTTTGATAGCATTTCATAGTCAATCTCTTTCAGGCAGTTTTTTAGCCTTTAGCCTTACATTAGGTATTACTTTAGGGGCAATCATCAATCTTTGTGTAATCTTGGGAATTGTTCCAACAACAGGCCTTCCCTTTCCATATATAAGCTATGGAGGCTCTGCTCTTGTCTCTAATCTTATGGCCTGTGGGCTTATTTTGAAGGTTGGGTATAGTGAAGAATGAGCAGTAAAAATGGCAACAGGTTCTATAATCTACCCGTCTCTGATAGTCGTTGCTAATTTTCCCTATAGCGTAGCTAACTTCCTATTTTCATAACACTTTCGTTCAATAGTTACGATTTTTGCAAAAGTTTATTAGTGTCTGAAGTGTCTCATCTCGCAGAAGACCATAGCTATTCCCAGCCTATCTGCTGTCTCTATCACCTCTTTGTCCCTGATTGAGCCACCTGGTTGAATGATAGCAGATATTCCTGCCTTTGCAGCCTCTTCAACTACATCCTGAAAAGGAAAGAAAGCGTCAGAGGCTAAAGTAGAGCCTTCTGCCTCAATCCCTGCCTTATTGATAGCTATACTTGTGGCATCTATCCTGCTCATCTGACCAGCTCCAATTCCTATTGTCTTTGTGCCCTTGGTTAAAATAATGGCATTTGACTTTGTAAACTTTGCTACCTTGAGGCCAAAGATCAAGGATTCCATCTGGTCATCTTGCGGTTCTTTCTTGGTAACCACCTTAAGCTCTTTATAATCAAGCCTATCTTCTTCTTGAAGGAGGATTCCAGATAAAGCCCTTCTTATGTTCAGCCCCTCTCTTTCAGATGGACCAACAACAACCCTGACCTTACCAGAGAGTAAAGATATTGCTTCTGTTTCGAATCTTGGGGCAACTATTCCCTCACAGAAGAGCTTAGCTATCTCTTTGGCTGTATTTACATCTAATGGTCTATTTAAGGCAATGATTCCGCCAAAGGCAGAGATAGGATCGCAAGCTAAGGCAGATTTATAAGAAGTAGTTATATCAGAGGCTAAAGCCACGCCACAAGGGTTGTTGTGCTTGACGATAACACAACAAGGCTCTGTGAATTCAGAGACAAGTCCCCAGGCAGAGTCTGCATCAAGGATATTGTTATAGGAGAGATTGGCTTTTCCCTGCAAAACCTTAAATTTTGGCTCATCATGGACATAGAAGGCAGCCCTCTGATGAGGATTCTCACCATAGCGAAGGGAGATTGCCTTTTTGAAGGAGAGGTTTAGATGAGCAGGAAAGGTTTCTTGGCTAAACCAACCACTGATTATAGCCTCATACCTTGCTGTGTGGCTGAATGCCTCTTGGGCTAAACTATATAAAATATCCTCTGGCACCTCTTTCTTGTTATCCTTCAAAACCCTTAAAATTTCGTCATACCTCCTGGGATTTGTTACACAGGCAACATACCTATAGTTCTTTGCGCCTGCCCTGATAAGCGTCACTCCACCTATATCTATCTGCTCAATAGCCTCATCTTCTGAGACGACCTTCTTTATTGTCTCCTCAAAGGGATAGAGGTTGACCACCACCATATCTATTGGTTTTATCCCATATTTAGCCAGCTCTTCTAATGATTCTTTATCTTTCTTTGCCAGGATTCCTCCAGCGATATTTGGATGTAGTGTCTTCACCCTTCCTCCAAGGATTGAAGGCATACCAGTTATATCCTCAACAGATATAACCTCTATCCCAGCTTCTTTCAAGCTCTTTGCTGTCCCTCCAGAGGCTATTATTTCTATTCCCATATAAGCAAGTCCCTTGGCAAACCCAATAAGCAGGTTCTTATCAAACACAGATATTAATGCTCTTTCTACCTTCATAACTTTAGCATTATATCTAAGCCTTTCTTTTTTTGTCAAGATTATAAAATTTGTCTTGCACGGATGTAGGGTAGAATTGTAAACTTACCCAAAATGAGAAGATTTATTTTTCTTACCTTTGTTTTGGCTTTGGGCTTTGTAGAAGCAGAAGAACTTACATTCTGACCCAAAGAAAGGGCTTGAGCCTTATATTGATTATAGCCTTTATGGTTCATATTTGCAGATTCCAGCAGGCTTTGCTATTGTCACAGAAAAGAGAAAAATAAGTCTTGAGGAAAAAGCAACATACACTGTCAGATATGAGTGGTAATTGAAGAGTGTAGAGTTTAGAGTTATGAGTTTAGGGGTAACTATTTACGGAGATAGAAGCATAAAACACGGAGACACTGAGGTTACGGAGAATTCATTTCAAATTTAGCATTGAAAATTTAGCATTGCAAAGATGAAGACAACAGAGACTATCCGCAGTATGAAAGGAAAGGAAAAGATTGTAGGGCTGACTGCTTATGACTATCAGATGGCTCAAATCTTGGATAGAGCAGGTCTTGATTTTCTGTTTGTTGGAGATAGCCTTGGTATGGTCTGCTTGGGTTATGAGAATACCCTGCCTGTAACATTAGAGGAGATGATTCATCATGGAAAGGCTACAAGGAGAGGGGTAAAAGAGGCTTTGCTGATTATTGATATGCCATTCCTGAGCTATAAGGTGAGGATAGAGGACTCTGTCTATAATGCTGGCAGGCTGATAAAAGAGACAGGGGCTTCTGCAGTCAAGTTAGAGGGTGGAAAGGAGGTTGCTGCCACAATTAAAGCGATGATTTTAGCAGACATTCCGGTTATGGGACATATAGGCTTAACCCCCCAGGCTATTCATAAGATTGGAGGATATAAGGTTCAGAGGCAAGAGAGCTTGATTGATGAGGCAAAGGCTCTTGAGGATGCTGGGATTTTCAGCCTTATTTTAGAGTGTGTCCCAAGGGACCTGGCTGAAAAGATTACTGAGGCAGTCTCTGTTCCCACTATAGGCATAGGCGCAGGTTCTAAATGCGATGGACAGGTTTTGGTGATAAACGACCTATTGGGGCTGACCGAAAGAAAGCTCAAGTTTTGCAGGAGGTATCTTGACGGACAAAAAGAGATAGCATCTGCTATCCAAAGGTTTATAGAAGATGTAAGAAAAGGAGGTTTTCCATCAGAAGATGAAGGTTTTGATTGAGATAATTTACCCTATAAGGGGGTGACAAAAGAGCAAAGCGAGCGCTTCAGGGGGCAAAGCCCCATAAGAGAGCTAAAACGACAAAAGGAGGTTTGGACAGAAGAAGATGAAAGTTACAGTTGAAAGGTTTGATAGTATCTTCTCCAACACAAAGCCAATCATGGTTGTTGGGGATATGATGGTGGATGAGTTTATCTGGGGGGCTGTGGAGAGGGTCTCTCCTGAGGCGCCTGTTCCTGTGGTGGATATTGTCCGAGAGACATTCCATCCAGGTGGAGCAGGTAATGTGGTGGTTAATATCTCTACTCTCGGTGGAGAGGTTTATCCTGCTGGGGTTATAGGCCAGGATAAAGAAGGAGAGACATTCCTCTCTGACCTGAAAAAGAAGGGGATATGGATAGATGGGTTGATTTGCGATCCAAACAGACCTACGACCCTAAAGACAAGAATTATTGCCCATTCCCAGCAAATGATAAGGGTTGATCGGGAAAAGAAGGAGATGATCAGCCAGGATATTCTGAGGAGGTTAGAGGAATATATCCAGCAAACAGTTCCAAAGGTCTCTGTGGTGGTTATTTCAGACTATGGCAAGGGTGTGATTGGAGAAAGGCTCTTGGAAGAGCTTATTCCCCTTTGCAAAAAGTACGATGTTATCTCTATTGTTGACCCTAAGGTAGGAAATTTTGGTTATTATAAGGGTGTATCCGTGATTACGCCTAACCACTATGAGGCTCAAGACCTGACTGGAATTATGATAGAGGATGAGGCAAGCCTGCTTTCCTGTATGAAAGCAATCCTGCACAGAATCTCTTGTGAGACAGTAATTGTGACAAGGGGAGAAAAGGGTATGTCTATGCTTATGAGTGATGAAAGCCTTTTTCATATTCCAACAAAAGCAAGGGATGTCTATGATGTGACTGGTGCTGGCGATACAGTGGTTGCTGTTTTAGCCCTTGCTTTATCCTCTGGTGCTGAAATGAAGGAGGCTGTGGTTTTGGCGAACTATGCCGCAGGTCTTGTTGTCGAAAAGGTTGGCACAGCCACTATTACTAAAGAGGAGTTGAGGCAGAGGATTGAAGAAGATTGTTAAGTTAAATGAGCTAAAAGGGATTGTCCAAAACCTTAAGGCTCAAAATAAAAGAATAGTCTTTACCAATGGATGTTTTGATATACTCCACATAGGCCATATCAGGTTGCTGAATATGGCAAAAGAAGAAGGGGATGTGCTTATCGTTGGGCTGAATAGCGACTCCTCAGTCTCTGCTATAAAGCCAACGAGGCCAATAATTCCAGAAATGAACAGAGCAGAGGTCATATCTGCTTTAGAGATGATTGATTATGTTGTTATCTTCTCTGAGCCAGAGCCAACAGGCATAATAAAAGAGATAATGCCAAATATTCTGGTCAAGGGTGGGGATTGGAAGGAAGAAGAAGTAAAGGGAAGGGAGTTTGCAGATGAAGTAAAGCTCTTTCCGTATATTGAAAAATGGTCAACCTCCTCAATAATTACAAGGTGCAAGAAGGCTTAAACCAGACTGTCTCTCAGATAAGTCTTGAAGTTCTTACCTCGCCAAAAGAGGCAATCAAAAAGATAATTTATAGGGGAAGAAAGACTCTCTCTATCTCCATCCTTCTCATCGCCTCTCTCAGCATTGCCCTATCTTTCTTCCTCCTTCTTTCGCATCTTTGTCCAATTAGACCTCTTCCCCTTATCTTTGGATGCCTTTTAGAACTGTCCAAGATAATACTCGGGCTCTTTATAGCCTCTGCTTTTATTCATATTACCGCAGGGTTTCTTTCGGCAAATGGTCAAGCAAAGCCTCTATTTTTTGGTCTCTTCCTCAGCCTTCTTCCATTCTCCTTCCTATTGCCGCTTACTATTTTAAGCTTTGGAACAACACCTGTTTTAGGGTTTTTCATCTTTCCATTATTAGTCGTCTGGTCAAATTATCTCCTTTGCCTTGTTGTCCAAGAGGTGTATCAGGTGTCATTGACTAAGGCAGTCTCCATCCTTGTTCTTCCGGGTCTTATTTTCTATATTGCCGGACTCCTTATGTTATTCTTTGGAATTGGGGCTATAATAGTTTATAGTTTATAGTTTATAGTCTTCTAACTTTTTTGGTAATTCTCGGTATAGATTGGGATGGTTCGCTCTTGTTTGAAAGCTTAAAGGTTAAAAAATGGAAAAATAGAAATGAGAATTGGAAATTAGAAATTTGAAATTGGCAAGAAAGAAGACTATGATTTGGGTGTTGCTACTCTTGGACGACGGCTAAAAACATCTCTTACGCCATAGTAAGAAAAGGAGATAAGGAGATAAAGTGTTACTTAAATGTTAAACTGGCTTTATAACCTTCTACTTCTCTTTTCAGGTATCTTGCTTTTACTCAAAAACTTCAGTCTGCAAAGGCTTGGTCTTTCTATTCCAAAGGTAAAACCTGACATCTGGCTACATATTGCCTCTATGGGAGAAATGGTCGGGGTTAAGCCGTTCCTTGATGAGGCAAGAAAATTAAGGCTATCCTTTGTCATCTCCTGTATGACAAAGACAGGTTATCAAACAGCAAAGGGGTTTGGAGAAGAGGTCTTCTATCTTCCCTTAGACTTTAGCTTTCTGATGAGAAGAACCATCAAAAAGCTCTTGCCAAAGATACTCATTATCTCTGAGACAGAGCTTTGGCCCAATCTGATAAGGTCTGCTAAAAAAAATGGCTGTTCTGTCATCCTAATAAACGGAAGGATAACAGAAAAAAGCTATAGAAGGTATCAGGTGCTTTCATCTTTGACAAAAGAGGTGCTCTCTTCTTTTGATCTTTTCCTTATGCAGTCAGAGGATGATGCAGAAAGAATAAGGGGACTTGGCGCATCTTGTGATAGGGTAAAGGTTTGTGGAAATACAAAGTTTGATTGGTTAGCAACAGATGTTCCTTCTTTTGATATTGATTTTGCCACTTCCAAAGTGATAGTCTTTGGCTCTATCAGAGAGATGGAGGAAGAGGCTATTATTTCTGCCTTTTCTAAGATACGACGAGAGATTCCCGAGGTGATTGGTATTATTGCCCCAAGGCATCTTGAAAGGGTAAAAGCAATCTCCGAAAGGCTGATAGAAGCAAAGATACCCTTTGCCAAAAGAACAGAAAAGTCAAAAAAAATTCAGGCAGGCTCTATTCTTCTTTTAGATACAATAGGTGAACTGAGACAAGCCTATAAATCTTCATCCCTTTCCTTTGTTGGAGGAACATTGGCAGATTATGGTGGTCATAATCTTCTTGAGCCAGCATTATTTGGAATACCTGTTTTATTTGGCATCTATACCTCTCATTTTAAGGATGTGGCAATAGCGATGAAAAAGGAGAAAGCAGCAATTGAGGTGAGAAATGAAAAGGAGTTGGCAAAGAATGCCGCAAGACTCTTATCTTGTGAAGAAGAGAGAGTATTGATGGGAAAAAGGGCAGTTGAAGTGGCTCAAAAGTTTGTTGGCGCCTCTACTCGGATGCTCTCTGAGATTTCCATTTCAAAGTAAATCACAAGGGATGAAAATATTGAGATGGTTCACTCTTGTTTGAAAGTTTGCAGCGTAAAAAAATGGAAATTAGAAATGAGAATTTGAAATTAGAAATTTGAAATTGGCAAGA
>JASEHO010000049.1 GCA_030018505.1 bacterium | reverse complement strand
CTCAATACTTAAAAGAAAATAAGAATATTACACTACAACGTATCGTTAGCTAACATTTTAGATTTCAACCACAAAAAGTAGATCCCCTTTCTGGACATTCTTTCCATTTATTGGTAATATCTCTACTATCTTTCCTGCAATCTCTGACTTTATCTCATTAAAGACCTTCATTGCCTCAATCAAAGCAAGGGTAAGGCCAGGGGTAACACTTGAGCCTATCTCTACATAATACGCATCTCCTGGTCGAGCAGAGCGATAAAATATCCCCTCAAGGGGAGAAAGGATCTTCTGATAATTATCCCCTGGCCATCTTTCTTTTTCTCTTGTCTCTATTCCTTTCTCTTCCAGCAGAAGCCTGATGAACCTTTTCCCTTTTCCAACAGAGAGTTCGGAAAGTCCCATTCTCTCTGCAGTTTCGGAGAATCTGGATACTTCCTCTTCTATCTCAGAGAACCTGTCTTTCTTCATTTTGGTAATATCCTCTCAAATGGAAATAATGAGAAAAGAATCTCTTTTACCGGTTCAAGGCTAGGCAAGAGCTTTGAATTTTCCATCATACTCTTTGTTTTTTCTAAAGGAAAGATTGAGAGCAAGGCACAAATAACGCCAATTAGGACAACCCCTCGGATAAATCCAAATAAAGCGCCAGCCACTCTATCAGCCCAGCCGAGGAGCAAGATCTTCCATATCTTACAAAGAATGACAGAGATGAGCATAATGGCTCCAGCTATGACGAGAAAGACGATAACAAAGCTCAAAAGATTAACTAAAACAGGGTTGGATATATGTTTGGTAAGATAGGGCGCAAGCTTTGGGTATAGTCTGCTTGCCCCTAATACACCACAGACGATAGCTGCCAGAGAGAATATCTCCCGGGTTGCTCCCCGAAAAAGACCCATTATTGTGCTTAACAATAAAACGGCTATGAAGATAATGTCTAATATATTCATTTTACCTTAAAGAGATAGAATTTGTCAATTTAAGGAGAACTGGGACGGTTCATTTTTATCGTTTTTCCCTCTGATTTAGGGAGAAATTGGAAATTAGAAATTGGAAATTGGAAATTAGGAAGAAATTCGAAATTATATCTTCTCTCTTCTCTTGTCTTGCCAATTTCAAATTTCTAATTTCAAATCTCATTTCTATTTTCCATCTTTTAACCTTTAAACTTTCAAACAAGAGCGAACCATCCCAACATATCCTTATTTACTTGAACGAGATTTGCCCCTCTTTTAGGCAAACCTTGATCTCTCCGCCTTTTTTGAATCGTCCTTTCAGTATCTCTTCAGAGAGCGGGTCCTCAATATGCCTCTGGAGGACACGCCTTAAGGGTCTTGCCCCATAGACCTCATCATATCCCTTTTCAACCAGGAAGATTATAGCCTCATTTGTTAAGGAAAGTCGGAGATTCTGGTCCTTTATCTGCTCATTCAACCTCTCTATCATCAGCTTGACAATCTCTTTTAGCTCATCCTTGGTCAGGCTATGAAAGACAACAGTCTCATCTATTCTATTCAGAAACTCAGGGTTGAAGACCTTCTTCAGCTCAGACAAAACCCTATCCTTCATATCCTCATACTTCCTCTCAGAGCCTCCTGGTCTAAACCCGAGTTCCTTCTTGCCGGTTATCTCCTTTGCCCCGATATTTGAGGTCATAATGACGACTGTATTTCTAAAATCAACTTTGTGGCCAAGGTTGTCTGTGAGATGTCCATCCTCAAATATCTGCAGGAGGATATTAAAAACATCCGGATGAGCCTTCTCTATCTCATCAAGAAGCACCACTGAATATGGCTTCCTCCTCACCTTCTCTGTCAGCTCTCCACCCTCTTCATAGCCAATATAACCAGGGGGTGCACCGGTCAACCTTGAGACAGCAAACTTCTCCATAAACTCAGACATATCTATCTGAATAAGGGCATCCTCATCATCAAAGAGGAACTCGGCTAAGGTCTTGGCTAACTCTGTTTTGCCGACACCTGTTGGACCAAGAAAGATGAATGAACCCATTGGTCTCTTGACATCCTTTAGGCCTGTCCTTGCCCGACGTATAGCCCGGGATAGACAAGATATAGCCTCATCCTGGCCAATAACCCTATTATGAAGCTCCTCCTCCATTCTAAGCAATCTTTCAGACTCCGTCTCTACCAATCTATAGACAGGAATCCCTGTCTGCTTTGAGAGAATATCAGCTACATCCTCATCTACAACCACACTCTTTTTCTTCTCACTGGAAGAAGCGTCCCATTCATTCTTCATCTTCTCATATTCTGCCCGCAAAGCCCTTTCTGTATCCCTCATCTGGGCAGCCTTTTCAAACTCCTGATTGCTTATGGCCGCCTCTTTCTCTTTTGTCATCTGCTTTATTTCCTCTTCCTTTTCTTTTAGATATGGCGGAAGGGTTGTGGTCTTGAGCCTTGCCCGAGAGCCTGCCTCATCAATCAAGTCTATGGCAGAGTCAGGCAGAAATCTGTCTGAGACATACCTATGGGCAAGCCTTGATGCAGCAATCAAAGCAGAGTCTTCAAACTTTACCCTGTGGTGTGCCTCATATCTATCACGCAAGCCTTTCAGAATCTCTGTTGTCTCATCAACAGTTGGTTCATCAACCATAACAGGTTGAAACCTCCTTTCTAATGCGGCATCCCTCTCCACATACTTCTTGTAATCATCCATTGTTGTTGCCCCAACACACTGCAGTTCTCCTCTGGCTAAGGCAGGTTTCAGGATAGCCGCAGCATCTATGGCTCCCTCTGCTCCACCTGCGCCAATCAGGGTATGCATCTCATCAACAAAAAGAACTATATTTGGAGATGATCTGACTTCATTCATCACCCGCTTTAGCCTCTCCTCAAACTCTCCTCTATACTTTGTTCCGGCAACAATGGCTGCTAAGTCAAGGCATAAAACCCTCTTTGCCGCCAATATCTCTGGGGTCTCTCCCTTCGTAATCATTTGAGCTAAGCCCTCTACAATAGCTGTCTTTCCCACGCCTGGCTCACCAATCAAGACAGGGTTGTTCTTTGTTCTTCTGGCTAATATTTGGACAACCCTCTCTATCTCATCCTTTCTGCCAACAACAGGGTCAAGTTTGTTCTCGGAAGCTAAAGCTGTGAGATCCCTGGAGAAGTGATCAAGAACTGGCGTGGTGGTCTTTCCCTTCTTTGCCTCCTCACCTGGAATTCCAGGCACACCAGAGCCTCCTCCTAAAATACTGAGAATCCCAGCCCTTGCCTTTTCAAGGGTGACACCAGATTTTATAAGAATCCTTGCGCCGATACTCTCTCCCTCCTTGACCAGCCCAAGAAGCAGGTGCTCTGTGCCTATGTAGTTATGGCCCATATTCCTTGCCTCTTCAACAGCAAGCTCTAATACCTTCTTTGAGTTAGGGGTAAAGGGAACATTTCCTAAGATAGCCAGAGCACCCCCAGGTGGCGCCTCTCTTTCTATTTCAAGTTTTATGGTCTCAAACTCAATGCCCATATTCCGCAAGACCTCTGTAGCGACACCCTCTCCTTCCCTGATAAGCCCAAGGAGGATATGCTCTGTTCCAAGATAGTCGTGGTTCAGATTTTTTGCCTCCTCCTGGGCAATAGCTAATATCTTTCTGGCCCTCTCTGTAAATCTTTCAAACATATTTTATCACCTCATTATTAAATTCTCATCGGCATAAGTATATATAAAAAATCTTCTCTTTCTTGCCTTATCATCCCTTTATTAGCTTGATCAGTAATACTAAATATTATCTCCTTATCTGTGAGAATCCTTAAAACATCTAAAATATATTTGGGATTAAAGGCTATCTCAAATTCTTTTCCAGAATATTTTACCTTAATATCCTCCTTTGCATCACCTATCTCTTGAGTGAAAGTATTTATTAATAAAAGGTTCTTTTTTAGATTAAATTTTACAAAACTTCTTCTTTCATCTGCCATTAAAGAGACTCTCTTTATAACAGAATTAAGATTATCCCTATCTAAATTTAATTCTATTAAACCCTCCTTTGGAATAACATTATTATAATCTGGAAAATCTCCCTCTAACTGCCTTGAGATAAGTAAAAGATTCTCCTGTTCAAAACATATCTCTTTATCCCCCAGGGATATTTTTATCTCACCCTCTACACCCTTAAATATCCTTATCACCTCTTGAACAGTCTTTATAGGAATAATAATTCTTATATTTTTATCTATATTTATATCCTTTTTTATATAACTTAATCTATGACCATCTGTAGAGACTAATATTATCTTTTTTTCCTCTAATATCATTAATATTCCACAGTAGGGAATAAAAGTCTCATCTTGTGAGGCTGAAAAAACAGTCTTCTTAAACATATCTAATAAATCCTCTAATAGCAGATTAAAAGATATTTTCCAGTTAACCTCTGGAAATATAGGATATTCCTCTTTTTTAATACCAATAAGATGAGAAGAAAAATTTTCTGAAGATATACTTACTTTATAATCTTCATCAACATTTATCTCTATCTCTTTAGAAAGGCTGTTTATAATACTAATAAGTCTTTTTATAGGTAAAAGCACAGCCCCCTCTTCTTTTATATCCATCTTCTGTTTATATTTTATAGATATATCCATATCAGTTCCTAATGTAGTTAAATAACCATTATTCATTTCAAGGAGTATATTATTTAATATAGGCAGGGTTGATTTAATATTGGCTATCTGTACCTTTTGAATCTGATTTATTAACACCTCTCTATTACATAATATCTTCATTTTTAATACCTCCTATCTTTTATTAAAAATCTAATATCTTAAAAACTTATCTAAATTATTCTTTTTAATAGAATTATAATTAACATTTTTATTTAATAAAATGTTAATAAATTATTAAATTTTTTATTCACCTTTTATTCACATCTTATTCACTTAATTTTTAAAATTTTGTGGATAAAATTTCAATAATTTTTTTTAAGGTTTCATCCTTTTTTATCCCTTTTTCTATTTTATTATAAGCATGAATTATAGTAGTATGATCCTTTCCTCCAAAATCCCGGCCAATATCAGGAAGAGAAACTTTTGTTAATTTTCGGCAGAGATACATAGCAATATGCCTTGGAAGTAAGATAGATTTATTTCTTTTTTTAGATTTAATTTCAGTTTGTGGAATATTAAAATATTTCGCCACATTTTTTTGAATAGAATCTATAGAGATAATAGGTGGTTTTTTCTCAACAATATCCTCTAATATCCTATTAACTATCTCTTCAGTTATCTCTATATTTTTTAAGACAGAATGAGCAATTATTCTTATTATTGCCCCTTCTAATTCACGAATATTTGTCTTTATCTTTTCGGCTATAAGATAGAAGATATGTTCGGGTATAAAAATATTCTCTTTTTCTGCTAATTTTTTTAATATAGCCATCCTTGTCTCTAAATTTGGTGGTTGTATATCAACCATTAAACCACTTTCAAACCTTGACCTCATCCTTTCTTCTACTGTAGGAATCTCCTTTGGTGTCCTGTCGCTTGAGAGGACTATCTGTTTTCGCAGTTCATAAAGGGCATTAAATGTATGGAAGAACTCGTCCTGGGTTCCTTCTTTTCCACCTAAAAACTGAATATCATCAACCAATAAAATATCTACCTTTCTATATTTATCCTTAAATTTTAATGACCCGTCCTCTTTTATCGCATTTACAAACTCATAAGTGAACTGTTCTGTAGTAATATAAACTATCCTCATATTCGGATTCAAGGCAAAGATGTGCTGTCCAATAGCATGCATCAGGTGGGTCTTTCCCAGCCCAACCCCACCATAGATAAACAAGGGGTTATAGGCTAAACCAGGTTTTTCAGCCACGGCCCAGGCTGCGGCATGAGCAAAGCTGTTATTCTCTCCGATGACAAAGCTTTCAAAGGTATATTTTGGGTTGAGGGATGGAGGAACTACAGAGCGTTTTAGCTTACTCTTGGTGCCTCCTTTTTGGATGAAACCCTCTTTGATGGAGGAGTCCAGACTATACTCAAGGGTTACCGAGCTATTTGTTAGGCCGCAGAGGATCTTTTCAATGGCCTCCTTATATTTATTGTCTATCTGTTCCTTAAAATAGAGATTAGGCACAGCCACCTTAAATTTTCCATCTGTAAAGGAGATGGGGCTAATAGGCTTGAGCCAGAGTCCAAAGTTTTCCTCTGGTATGTCAATAGTTAGTATCTTCAAAATCTCTTCCCAAAGCTCTTTTTCCATTTTTTTCACAAGTTTTCCACAGGTTATTAGACAGGCGTTAAAATCTCTAAATTCCTTTGTTTAACCTCTTTATCCCTTTATTTTACTGGCAAGTTATTTATCCCCACTTTATCCACAGGTGTGGAAAACTCTATAACTCATTGAAAATGAAAGAATTAGATGAGAAAAAACATTCGCTTTTTTTAGGTTTAGTGAATCTGGGCACATATTCTTTTTAGAAGATAAAATCTTCATCTTAAGTATTCTTCCCTTCTTAAAAGACTTTTCCACAGGTTTTCCACAAAGCCACCTTAAGGAGAAGGAGAAAGGGAGATAAGAAGAAATTATAATAAACTTCTCCTTTTCCGAAAGTATTCCCCATTTCTCTTTTTTTATATGTCCAGAAAACTTTCTTGACGCAAATCTCTTTTTGCTCTCATACTTTAGCACAATGAAGAACCTTTTTGCAACCCTTTTTCTTTTGCTGGCAATCCTTATCTATTTTTTTGATGCCGCAACCTTTAGAGGCTTCTGGATAACTGGGGATTTAGGCTATTCAGATTTGACTGATTATTACTGGCCAATAAAGAAATATCTTTCAGTCTCATTAAAGGAAGGGATGCTTCCACTTTGGTGCCCGCATCTTTTGTCAGGGATTCCACTGCTTTCTGAAGGAGAGATAGGCGCTTTCTATCCTTTGAACTTTATCTCCTTTCTTGTTTTTTCTTCCTTTATTGCTTATAACCTTACCACCCTTTTATCCTTTCTGATAGCAGGGCTTGGCACCTATCTATTCTGCCGAGAGATTAGGCTCTCCTTTTCTCCCTCTATTATGGCCGGCATATCGTTTATCTTTTCTGGCTATCTTATCACCCATCTAAAGCATCCATCTAATCTCCAGACCGCCTCTTTGTTTCCACTTCTCTTCTATCTTACAGAAAGGTTCATCAGGGAGCAAAGACCAATCTTCTGTATCTTAGCAGGGATAATCCTTTCTTTTCAGGTATTTGCTGGCCATCCGCAGATTATGGTCTATACAAATTTAGCTCTTGGCATTTACTTTTGTTTAAGGCTCTTCTTTCTGCCAAAAGAGAAGAAGAAAAGGAGGTTTTGGAAGGCTCTTTTTCTACTCTACTTCCTGCCAGTAATGGCTATCATCGGTGTAGGCTTATCTAGTTTACAACTACTTCCCACAATGGAGTTATTGGAGCAATCAGGGAGAAGATTGGGTGGTGCTGTTCATGAGCTTACGAGATTTCCTTTTCATCCCGCAGAGCTTATAAGATTCATTCTTCCATACTTTTATGGCGACCCATACCTTGCAAACCACAAGACACCATGGGACGGTCTATTTTGGGAGAATACAGCCTATATTGGCATTATCCCCCTGATTCTTGCCGGCATAGCTTTCGCCAAAATAAGAAGGAATGGGTATATCCTTATCTTTGCTGTTATCCTTCTTTTTTCTTTGCTGCTCTCCTTTGGAAAATATAGCCCTTTCTTTTTTCTCTTGAAACTCCCGCCGCTATCAAGCTATAGGTTTCCAAACAGGTTTCTCTTGCTTACGGCATTCTCTCTAGTAATATTAGCGGCTTTTGGCATAGAATGGCTATTGTCTAAGATAAAACAAAGAAAGGCTGGCTACATCCTTTCTATTGTCATCATCTCTGTATGTTTTTTTGACCTCTTAAGGTTTGGTTATCATCAGAATCCCATAGCCCCTCGGAAAGAGTGGCTTTCCCCACCTGAGTCTGTCAAGTTCTTAGAGCAAGATACGGGTATTTATAGAATCTATTCTGTGGGTTCTATCGTCACCAGGAATAACCTTTATTTTACTGATGGTTGGAAGAATCCTGATGTTTATGTCCAGCATAGGGAGGTTCTCTCTGTGAACACTAACTTAGAACACAAGTTAGCTTCTCCAGGGATTTATCTGACTCTGTTTCCTATTAGACCCTATATCTTTGAGATGAGGCTTGCTGGGATAAGGTTGGACTCAGCAAGCTATACTGGAGAGGTTCAAGCCGACATCTTAAGACTTTTGAGCCTGCTTAATGTGAAGTATCTTGTCTCCTGCTTCTCTTTGAACCTGCCCATGGTAAAGGAGATAAAGATGGATTGGCAGCTTCCATCTGTGAAGATTTATGAGAATAGGGATGCTTTTGACAGGGCGTATATTGTAGGAAAGTCGTTCTTTGTTCAGGACCCAAACACTATTATTGATATTCTTTGCTCTGACTGGTTCAATCCAAGAAAGACAGTCATCTTAGAGGAGCAGGGGCCAGAAGGCTCTGAGAATATAGAGGGTTCGGGTTGCGTAATCACAGGGTATAAAGACGATAGGGTTGAGATTTCTGCCAAAATGACAAACGCAGGCTATCTGGTGCTTACAGATAGCCATTACCCTGGCTGGAAGGCTTATGTTAATGGCAAAGAGACCCATATCTACTACGCAAACTGTGCTTTTCGGGCGGTTTTCTTAGAGAAAGGAGAGCATAGGATTAAATTTGTCTATTCTCCAAGTTCTTTCAAGAAGGGCGCAGGAATAACCCTTGCTTTTATCTTTTTGATAGGTTTGGCAATACTCTTCTTGAAAAGATGGGGTAAATTGTGAAGAGGGTCTTTGGTCTTTTTAGTTCCATAAAGATGGCTTCTGGTCTGCTGATTCTCCTGATAATAGCTTGTCTTGTCGGAAGCCTCAAGCCCCAGATAGAGATATACAACCCCCATCTCTTTATGGGCATTCTGGTTCTACTCAGCCTGAATATCATTGCCTGCTCTATTTCAAAAAAGCCAAAGAGAATTGCTGCCTACATTACCCATTTCAGTATCCTTGTTATCCTGTTTGGCGCTGCGATTGACAGTATCTTTGGGTTTAAGGCTTATGTAGAGATTAAAGAGAAAGAGGGAATAAGTCTCTTTGGTTTCAGTCTGCGACTTGATGACTTTGAGATTGAATATTACCCTAACTCTGAGATACCCAAAGACTATAAGAGTAGGTTGACTTGTTTAGAAAAAGGAAGACCTGTACTGACAAAGACAATAGAGGTGAACCATCCTTTGGTTTATAAAGGCGTCTGGTTTTACCAGGCGGACTTTGGCATTGATGTAGATAAAGTAAAAATAGCCTTTAATGGAAAGGATTTTAAGGTAAAGATTGGAGAAAGTTTTTATGTTCCAGAGCGCGGCATAAGGATCAAAGCCTCTCAATTTCTTCCTGACTTTATTATGGATGGAAAGGAGGTTTGTTCAAGGTCAAAAAAACCGAATAACCCAGCAGTCAAATTAGATATATATGAAGGAGAGAGGCTGATGTTTAGCCAATGGGTCTTTTCTAAATTCCCAGATTATCATCAAAGGAAGGGGTATGATTTTAGGCTTGCTGGATTTTATGGACAGGAATTAACAGGATTACAGGTAGCTAAGAACCCAGGTTTAGTTTTTGTCTGGATAGGTTGTGGGTTGCTGATAGCTGGGATAATTGCTTCTATATACAAACAGAAATGAATAGCCATAGCTTATTTATTGTTGCTCTGGTCTTTTATGGGATAAGCATCTTGTTTGGAAGAAGAGGAAGATCCTCTTTCTTTTTGGGTTTGATTGCTCATAGCGGAGGCCTTGTTCTAAGAACAGTTGAGGCAGGCCATCCACCATTTACCAATCTATATGAAACCCTTCTCTTCTTCTCCTGGTCTATTCTTATCGTCTATCTATTTGTTGAGCTTAAATATAGGACCAGGGTTTTCTGTGGTCTGGCATTTTTGCTCCTTTTGTCTGCTTCATTGCTTGGCAATAAGTATAAGGAGATAACACCATTGGTGCCTGCACTTCAGAGCTATTGGCTCTTCTTCCATGTGGCTATCTGCTTTTTGGCTTATGCGGCTTTTGCTCTCTCCTTTAGCCTCAGCCTAACCTATCTTTTTAGGCAAGAAGCTGTTTTAGATGAGATTGCCTACAAATCAATTGCCATTGGGTTTGTCCTTCTGACATTAGGCATAATCACAGGTGCTGTCTGGGCACAGTATGCCTGGGGCTCATACTGGAGCTGGGACCCAAAGGAGACCTGGGCACTTATCACCTGGCTCATTTATGCCCTGTATCTTCATTTGAGGGCTATTGGCTGGAGGAATAAAAGATCAGCCTACCTTTCTATAATCGGATTTTTCGCAGTCATCTTCACCTACTTAGGGGTAAATTTTCTCTTGCCAGGACTACATAGCTATATGTAAAAAAATAAAATTGCATTTGACATAAGTTTTGTCAGTATAATAGATATATACCTAAATAAATTGAAATTCCAATAAATGATTGTACCATAAAACATGCTGTAGTGCGTGATGCGTAGTGCGTGGAGCGTAATACAGTAAGACGCAGAACGCTGTACGCAGAACGCT
>JASEHO010000048.1 GCA_030018505.1 bacterium | reverse complement strand
ACTCAAAACTCAAAACTCAAAACTATTAAAGTTTGCCTTCCTCTCCCTAATCATCGCTCTCACCATCTCTCCTGCAACCATCAGAAACTGGCTTGTCTCTGGCAAATTTGTTCTCATTTCAACAAATGGGCCAATAAACTTCTGGATAGGAAACCACCCTGGAGCAATTGGTGAGTATATGAGTGCTGTGCCAAAACCCAAAGTTGGCCCAATAGAGGATGTTATAGCATTTATTAAAAAAGACCCTAAAGGCTATTTAAACCTTCTTAAAAAGAAGTTTCTTTTCTCATTCTCTGAGTATGAGATTGTGAATAACATAAACTACGAAGTCCAAAAACGATATTCTTTCCTCTTTAAATTTCTCCATCTGTCCTTTGGTCCTCTATGTTTTTTGGCTTTAGTGGGAATTTTTCTCTCTCTGAAAGTATGGAAAAACTGTTTGTTACTCTATCTGAACATATTCTCTTTAATTGCTTCTATGGTGATAATCTTTGTTTCAGCAAGATACAGACTTCCTATAATTCCTTTATTGCTTATCTTTGCTTCCTTTTCTTTATATTGGCGGCAATACAAGCTGCAACAACAGGCGATACAGTCTGGGTTGCAGATGGAACATATACAGGCACAGGGAATAAGGATTTAACCTGGACTGGTAAGCAGATTACTGTTCGCTCTGTAAATGGCCCAGCTAATTGCATCATTGACTGCCAAAATTCAGGCAGAGGTTTTTTTCTTAATGGTGCAGGTGATTGCGGGACAATATCGGGATTTACGATAAGGAATGGGTATGTTACAGGCGCTTTTCCTGCTAATTGTGGCGGCGGGATTTTTTGCTGGTACTCCTCGCCTACGATAACCAATTGTCTCATCAGCGGCAACTCGGCGAACTACAACGGCGGCGGGATTTTTTGCTACATCTCCTCGCCGCAGATAACCAATTGTACCATCAGCAACAACTCGGCGGGCAACGGCGGCGGGATTTATCACTGGTCCTCCTCGCCTACGATAACCAATTGTCTCATCAGCGGCAACTCGGCAAGCTACGGCTACGGCGGCGGGATTCGTTGCAACTACTCCTCCTCGCCTACGATAACCAATTGCACTATCAGCAACAACTCGGCGACCTACGGCGGCGGGATTCGTTGCAACTACTCCTCCTCGCCAACAGTAACAAACAGCATTCTCTGGAATGATACTCCACAGGAAATCTATTTAAGTGGCAGCTCCATAAACATCACCTACTCTGATATTAAAGGAGGCTGGCCAGGAGCAGGCAATATCAATGCTAACCCATTGTTTGTAGGTGGCGGTGATTATCACCTCCAATCCACCTCTCCTTGCATAGATACGGGCACCAACTCTGCTGTTCCTTCTTGGCTTACTACTGACTTAGACGGCAACCCAAGGATAGTCAACGGTAGAGTAGATATGGGTGCTTATGAGTTTCAGGAAATACCTCCATTAATCTCAGTCTCTCCCAAATCAGGTCCAATCGGAATACCAGTCACAGTGCAAGGCCAAAACTTCGCCACCAACACTACCATAACTATTGACTTCGGCACCCATCTGACCATCACCACAACCACATCATCTCCAAACGGCACATTCTCCACAATATTTATCGTTGACACCCAACCTCCCTGCACCAAGCTAATTACTGCTTCAGATAAAAAGGGAAATAAGGCTACCACCATATTCTTGCTAACACCAAAGCCTTCTATCTCTGTCTATCCATCTCAAGGCAAGGTCTGTGACATAATCACCGTTATTGGTAAAGGTTTCTGCTATGATAGCTTAGTCATAATTGATTTTGGCACCCACCTAACCATCACAACTGCCACCGCTATATCAGGAACCTTCAGCACCACCTTTCATATCGAAACCCAACCTCCTTGCACCAAGACAGTAACAGCAAGAAGCACCTGCTGCATTGGCCCATTCTGTGCTACAACTATATTCTTGCTTGAACCCGATCCTAAGATCACCCTAATATCTCCTACCTCAGGCCCAGTAGGAACAGTAGTAACCATCGCAGGCTCAGGCTTTGGGCCAAATACAGAGATAACCATTGCCTTTGGCACAAACCCAGTTATCACAACCACTCTCTCATCAAGCCTTGGCACATTCTCAGCCACCTTCATTGTTGACAACCAACCCACAGGGACAAAAAGAGTCACTGCATCTGATTTATCAGGAGATTGCGCCACCTCTTCCTTCTTCCTCCTCTCTTCTTCTCTCTCTGACCTTAGCATCAACTATTTACATATTTCCCCTCCTGCCTGGATGATAAAGGAAGGGAAAAGGATGATGATCTCAACCAGGGTGGTTAATATAGGAAGCAAGACTCTGTCCAATGTAAAGGTAGGATTCTTTGATGGAGATACCATGATTGAAAAGAGAGATGTAGGAACACTCTCTGTTAATGAAGCCAAGTTTACCCTAATCATTACCAGGGCATATCCATCTGGTCTCCATACAATAAAGGTAGTGGCTGACTGTGATCAGGAGATTACAGAGATAAATGAAGAGAATAATACTGCCACCCAAACAATTACTGTCCTCCCCAACCCAGGAAAAGGAGTGATTAAGGGAACAGTCTCTGACTCAGAGTCTGGTAATCCTCTCCACCATGCTATCGTTATGCCCCTTAGAAGCTCTCCTGAGATAACCAATGAGAAGGGAGAATACATGATAGGTTCATTAGACCCAGGGACATACTCTGTCTTTGCCTACAGATATGGCTATCTTTCTGCATATAAAGAAGTCCAGGTCTCTTCTGAGACTGTAACAAATCTTGATCTCCCACTCAAGAAGATAAAATCCTTCTCCTCAAGCCTTGAAGAACACCTCAAAATGTTTACTCCCCTTAACTTTGAAAGGCTGATGGTTGCAGGAATATTTTGGAATCTGAGGAACTCTTCTTCACTCCCTCAACTCTCTTTATCCACTGCAGTCCTTTCTCTTTCGTCAAAGGATGACTCCATATATCTTATGGCAAACACCCATCATCTATCTGGATGCAATATCACCCTAAAGTTTGATCCAGATGTGATAAGGATAAAAGAGATAGAGGGATCAGGCTATACAATATCCAATGTAGAGGATGGAAGGCTCAATATATCCACCCTATTTCCCAATAATCCCTATGGAGAGGATGGGACAATAACTATAGCAAAGATTAAGATCGAGCCAATATCTGATAAAAAGACAGAGATAGGGTTTATATCATTCGATCTGAGAAACGGCCTTAATGAACCTATCAAGGTATTAGAAGTAGAGGATATTAAGGTCTCTTTTCCCTTATCCTATCCATTCTCTCTTCTTCAATCCTATCCAAACCCAGCTAAGGATGGATGCTGGATACCGTTTCAGTTAAGAGTGGATAGTGATGAGTGTATAGTGAATATTTACAATATCGTGGGGCAAAAAATAAAAACGATTAATGCAGGCCCAAGGAAGGCAGGATCATATACAAAGCAAGACAGAGCCATATTCTGGGATGGAAAGAATGATAATGGACAAAAGGTATCAAAGGGTCTATACTTTATAAACCTTAAGGCAGACAAGTTTTCTGCCAGCAGACCAATGGTGATAAGATAAAATAAGAAGACCAATCTTAAGCCAAAAGGAGGTGAAAATAAGGATAAAAATGGTTTAGGTCTTCAAAATATAAAATCTTAGAAAAAGGAGGTGAAAAAATATGAAAAAGATAATATCAACATTAGCGATCTTGGCTCTCAGCACAGTGGTTTTGGGAGAAATTCGTAATGTCCCCTATGGTGATACCGATGACTATGGTATGCCTGTCCATTACTACATAGATCCAGTTAATCAGCCAACTAACGCCCCTGTGGTTCCTAATGAGTCCTATGCCGATAGAACCCTGTATGATTATCAATATAACCCTTCTTCTGACCTTCCTATTACCTTCAATCTGGGCTTCGAAAATCTGGTACAGCTTGGAAAGGTCTATGCACTCTATGTAGAACTGAGCGACCAATTCCTATACACCTACATCAAAAGGCTAGCTGAAGAAGGAACCAGGACATACCTCTCAGGCTGTCGGGAAGAGAATGGAACAGGCATCTGGTTGGCTGTTTACAGCGTAATCCCTGACACAGGAGAAAATAAACCTTCAACAAAGGTAACCTTTGGTGATGTGGAAGATGTAGAGCATATGAGCAGTCCCGGCGTCACACTTCCCACTTACTATGCACTCCTTGATACTGTCCGAATTCCCATGCACTACCTTCACAACCCTACCGAAGATTTAGAGATAGGGCTAGTCCGAGCTGATGACTGCAACTCTAAAACCCTCATTGTCCCTGAGAAGAGGAATTGGAGGCGCTACCTCTGGTCAGCCGTAGATGCAGATACTAACAATCAGAATGGTTTCTATCGAGACAACTTCATGATCACTGTAGCCAACATTCTTGCACCTTAAGAGAGGAGAAAGAAGGGAAAGAGACGGGGGAGACAATGTCTCCCCTTTGGAGTGCGAAAGCTTGCTTTCGCTTTTGGTTATTTGCTTCCCTTCAAAGCGGTGGCAAGCCACCGCACTCCATATAGATTTTTGAGTTTTTAGTAAAGTTTTGCAAATTTGCCAAAGTCCAGTAATTGAGAAGAACTAAAAAATGAAGAGATATATCCTTTTACTATGTATCTTCTATTCAGCAGCCTATTCTGCTGAATGGAAGGACGATTCCTTTGTATATGGCAGGTTCGATAGGACCACCACCTCACCTATCCCTGGATGCGAATGGATGAAGGTTCCTAAATCCATAAAGCTCTCACCCCAGTATCCTAATCTTCAAGGAAGAGAATGGGAGCCACTACCCAAGGATTTGGCAGTGCGTGGAGGTAAAACTCAACCAGAGCTTGGGGATATGGACAATGATGGAGATTTAGACCTTCTGATCACCTTTAAGGGGAAAGGGACCATCACCATTTTAGAGAATATTGGAACACCATACAGACCAGTATTCTCAAAAAAGAAAGATCTCTTCATCCCAGATACTGATGGAAACTGCACCTTAGGAGATATTGACTCAGATGGGATCTTAGACTTAATGATAGATTACCAAAGAAAAGAGATCCATGGCTACAGAGGCATAGGAGACTGGAATTTTGAAAGAGACCCTGAATTGGATATCAAAGATATCCCATTCCCTGAGAAAGCAAATATAGGAGAACTGTGTTGTGAGTTGGGTGACTTAGACCAGGATAAAGACCCAGACCTAATCGTCTATGCCCTTATAACAATACCAAAAGACTTTGATATAAGGTTCTATGCCTATGAGAATAAAGATAATAGATTCATCAGAAGACCAGAATGGGACCCACCTCAGGTGGCAGAAGGAACGAGAGGTGGTGGCAATGCCAGCCTTTCCCTTGCAGACCTTGACAATACCAAAAACCCCCATATCCTATACACCTTCTGGGACGACCCATGGGGACAGATAAATACCATCAAGAACTTAGGGACATCCTCTCCCTGTTGGAAGAAAGTTACAGGATTCTATGGTTGGGGTCCAGGCCCACCATACATAACCCGGGATAATGCAAATGCCACAGTAGCCTTAGGAGACCTTGATTCAGATGGAGACCTGGATATGCTCCAGGGCTGTCAGCATGGAACGGTCTTTGCCTTAGAGAATATTGGAACACCAGAAAACCCTATCATTATTCCCAAGAACTATCCAGTATTAATAGGATCCCATGTTGGAGGAGGTGTTGCCTTTGCTGACCTTGATTCGGATAGGGACTATGAGGAGATGAAGACAGAAGGAGCAGGAAGCTGTTTTTGCCCCAGGCTCTTTATTATGGAGAATATAGGAACACCAGAAGCCTCATCTTATCATGATGGAAGGAGCTTGTGCTATATGAACCTGGACCACTATATTGAAAACGGTCGCTACATAGATGTCTTTCCTACATTCTCTGACCTTGATGGTGATGGAAAACACAACCTCCTCTTTGCTTTCTATTCAGTTGGCAAAGGACATGGCATCGGTGGATTCAGGAATATAAGCACAGAGACATTAAGGTTCACCAATATCCCTGAATGGGATATCAGCCCAGAGCTTCTAATCTCTTCTGGATTAGATGACCTTGAGACCCTCATTCCCCGCCAAGCTGTGCTTGATCTTGATAATGATAAAGATTATGATATTATCCTGATAACCTGGCGCTGCCCACCAATCTTCTTAGAGAATATTGGAACAACAACCTCACCTGAATGGAAGAGGAGGAGAGACTGGGAGGAGAATACAGAATGGAACCTACCCCCTACTTTCAACTTCTATGACCTATCTGCCATAGACCTGAACGGAGACAATAACTTTGACCTCATCATCACAGGCAGAGATGATAAAGACAAAAGTGCCTTCTTACGCGTCTATACCCGTTTAGACCAGATGCCTCCTAAGTTTGAAAGAAACCTTGAGTATGAAGAAGAGATAAAGAAGGTTGCTTTTATTGAGCGTCACAAAGGTGTAGATATAGACAATGATGGAGACTATGACCTGGCTACAGCCTATTCAAGTTCAGGCCCTCTCCTTTCTTCCATAAACAGAGCCCCTCATCACCCCATAGGAACCTATACCTCCTCTATCTTTGATGCAGGAAAGGAAGTCCTGTTTAATGAGGTATTCTGGAGCCAGAGAATGCCAAATACCACAGAGATTGAGATATTTATAAGATATGGGGATAGCATAAATGATCTCTCTTCCTGGCAGAAGGTCTCCTTTGGTCAATATCTTGGGGTTATGGCAAGATATATTCAATACCAGACAGTTCTTAAGACAGATGATTTAGAGATAACCCCAACCTTATATGAGATGAGGATAACCTATAGCCAACTAAATGAAGCAAGGATAAAAGTAGATCCAGGGAAAGGATACCCCAAGGATCAGGCTGTAATCTCAGGCAATGGATTCTTAGGAGATATCCCCATCCTCTTTGGCACCAAAACGATTGGCACAATAACAGCAGTATCTGGAAAGATAGAAAAAGAGATACCCATCCCTAACCTTCCTCCAAATCTCTATCCAATCAGAGCAGAATACTCAGGAACTCCAACCACCTACTTTACTATCCTTCCCTTATCAACCATAACCGGGTATGTAAGGAGAGAAGATTATGCCCCTATTGCTAATGCAAAGGTATCCCTTAACTCTTCCTCTACTACAACAAATAGAGCAGGCCTCTTTGCCTTCTCTAATCTACCCATTGGAACATACACCCTATCTGCCTCCTATCCAGGGGCAGCTATTATTCCAGAGAAGATAGTATTTCCCTACCTAAGCCTCTCTCACAAGGCAGAGCTTACAGCATCTTTTGTTGAAAGCCCTCCATCAATTAAACTTAAAAAGGAGGTTGATAAAAAGAGAGTAATCCCAGGTGATACCCTAACCTATACGATCTCCTATAGCAATATAGGATCAGCTACAGCAACGGATGTGGTGATTATTGAAGTCCTACCAGAGAATTGCAGACTACAGACAATAGACAACAGACCACAGACTACAGAGGTAAGATATTGGTATGACAACAAATGGCAGGATACACCTTCTGACAAAGCCACAAAGATAAAATGGCTAATCCCAGAGGTTGCACAAGGAGCCTCTGGTACAGTCAGCTTTACTGTGAAGGTGGAGTGAAAGTTTATTGCTATACCTAAATTTGATATAATTGACTGGACTTTGACAAAAACTTAAATTACATCAAAAGTCAAAGCTCAAAAGTCAAAACTTTTTTCATTATTGCTTTGGAGTGCGAAAGCTTGCTTTCGCTTTTGGTTATTTGCTTCCCTTCAAAGCGGTGGCAAGCCACCGCACTCCATATAGAGGTAAGGTGATGTTAAGACTCCTTCTTTTCCTTCTCTTCCTTTCTACAAATAGTCTGGCTGTAAAGCTTCTAATTGACCCCACCAAGATAGAGATTGAAGGATATCCTGGAACCACAAAGGGATTTAGCTTCACCATAACGAATGGAGGAGAGATATCTGCGGACATGAAGCTATATCCTCAAGATATAGATATTACACCAGAGGGAGAGATCCTATACCTCGCTGCTGGAAGTGCAACCTACTCTTGTTCTCCCTGGATAAGGCTTTCTCAAGAGAGGTTCGTCTTAAAACCAAAGGAGAGAAAGACAGTATCGGGTGAACTTGTTGTTCCAAGAGATGCAAATGGTAGTTACCACGCCCTTATATTCTGCGAGGCAGTCCCTCCAAAGCCAAAATTGGAAGAAGGAGAGGCAGGGGTTGCCATCCATCTTCGCACGCCTGTATATATGGAAGCAAGGATAGGAAGAGGGATTTGGGAGAGGTTGAAGATACACAATATAGATTTTCTGAATGATAAAAAGCAGTTTAGAGTGGTTGTAGAGAATAAGGGGAATGACACGGTTGTTACAAAGGAAGGGATGATTGAAATAAAGGGAAGGCAGTACGGATTTCTTAAAAGGCTGCCTCTGGTCTCTGAAAGATATACCCTCTTCCCTGAGTCCTTAAGGATATTCAAATCAGAACTGAAAGAACCTCTTAATAAAGGGAGCTACGAGGTGAAGGTAGAGGTAGGGTATAAAGAGAAAGGAAGGGTAATAACCACAAGGAATTTTTTGGTAGATAAAGATGGAAGAATCACCTTCTTGTCTGAAAAACAGAAGGAAGAGTTGGAAGGGATATCTTTTGAGATAGAGCCTGCGAAGATTTCTCTCTCTCTTCCTCCATATGCGTTTAGAACAGGAATAATTAGGATAAAAAATGGAGAGGCAAAACCTCTTCTTCTATCCCTTGAACTTTCTAATCTATCTCATAATGAGGATGGAGAAGTTCAGTCTTTACCCCCATCTTCTCAGACTACATACTCCATACTCCCATTCATTAGTGTATTCCCAATCTCCCTTAGGCTTTCACCAAATGGAATTGGTTTTATCAGGTATAAGATAGGAGTTCCAAGGGATGAAGAGGGAGGAAAGTATGGCCTAATCTCATTCTCTCTTATAACCCTTGATGGGAAAAAAGATACCTTTGCCCTTCCTTTAGAGCTTGTTATTCTAAAGACAGAGAAGCATCAATTCGGGCTAACTGAGGTAAAAAGGGCTTCTCCAAGAGGCATTTCGTTTGTTATAAAGAATGAGGGAAATATTTTAGAAAAGAGTAGAGATGCAAATCTCTATCTAAAGAATCCTTATAAAGAGACGATCTGCAAAACCCAGTTTACATTTCCCACTCTCTTTCCCGGAGAAAGCAGAAAGATAGAGATAGAAGAAGCAAAATTGCCAAAAACAGAATGCATCCTTTTAATAGAAATAGATGGAAAGATTGTAGCAGAAAAGGTGTTCTGATGAGAAGAGAGTTGAGTCTTCTTATTATCTTTGGGATTCTATTATCTCCCATTTCCTGGGCCAAGGAGGAGAGTGGATTTTTTGATAAGATATTAAAATCATGTGAGTCATTCTTCAAAAAGGAAGAATCTTCAAAAAAACAACCTGCTCCTAAACCAAAGAGATCTTCAAAAAAACAAGTACCTTCCAAAAAACCCCCTTCTGAACTAAAGAAACCTCCAGAAGAACAGCCTGCTCCTAAACCAAAGAAAGCCAAAATAGTTCCTCCTCCTGCATTTTCAACACCAACACTACAAAAAGCAAAAACAGATACCGCATCTCCTTCAGCTAAAATGGTTCTTCCTCCTGCATTCTCGACACCAACTGAGACCCTAAAAGAGTTACCACCTGAACCAACAGAGACTGAAGGATTTGATGCGGCAGATCATTTTTGGTTAGGGACAGAGACAAAAGAAGGCTATGTGACAAATATATTTGTTGATACAAATATAAGGCAGGCCATTAAGGATATGGCATTTCAAGTAGGAGAAAAGGTGGTATTGGATGATACTGTAAGAGGCGTGGTGAGTGCAGAGATAGATAATCTTCCATTTGAGAAGGCATTGGAGCAGGTTCTTATCCAGGGTGGATATACATACAGAAAGATTGATGAATATTACCTAATAGGGGTGCTTGATAAGAAAAATCCTACATTTAAGTATCTAAGTGTTACAGAAAGGATAAAGGTTGAGTTTATTGATCCTGAAAGGTGCCAAAAGCTTCTTCCAGACTCATTCTCTTCCTATATTACTCCAAACAAGGAAGATAATTCTTTGATAATTACAGCACCTCCATCTATTATTGAAAAGATAAAAGAGCTTTTGAAGATAATTGATGTAAAGCCACACCAGATTCTTGTTGAGGTATTGGTAACAGAGATATTGAGAAAAAGTGATAAATCATTTGGTATGAAGTTAGGATGGCAACCAACAGATAAAACTCAAAGGCCAGAGGATATTTTAGAGACAATAGCAGTAAATGTAAATAGGAAGGATGCGATTGCAGAGATAAAGGCCTTGGTTGAAAAAGGCGAGGCAGAGATAAAGGCAAATCCAAAGATATTAACATTGGAGGGAAAACCTGCCTCAATCTCTATTGGAAAGGAGGAATACTATAGGAGCCCTGCTACTCTATATCAGCCATATGCAAAATTTGACTCAATAAAAACAGGGATAAAGATAAATGTTACACCCCTTGTTACATCAAAGAATGAGATCTTTCTCTCAATAGAACCAGAGGTATCCGATGTTACCGAAGTTGGAGAAGAAGGACTTCCAGTAATTACAAGAAGAACAACGAAGACAGAGATTCTAACCAAGCCAGAAGAGACCATCGTTATTGGAGGCCTATTTCAACAAAAAAAAGAGAAAAGGAGAACTGGAATTCCCATCCTTGAGAAGATTCCACTATTGGGTAATATTTTATTTTCTCGCACAGTTACAAAGAAAAACGAGACCGAACTTACAATTTTTATTACAACATATATTGTAGAATAAAACCTTCTATACCCAATAAAAATTGGTTTGCAAAAAATTAGCTTCCTATAAGTTGAAATTTT
>JASEHO010000047.1 GCA_030018505.1 bacterium | reverse complement strand
CAATTTTATTGAAATCTGTAACCATTGTTAACTTGAAATTTTGAATTTGAGAAACATCGGCTCCAAAAATATACCACCACTCATCTATTCCTTGTGATTCATAAGCAATTTCTATGTTTTTTACTTCGCCTGGATCAAAACTTATCTTTTTCAATATTTTTCCTGAAGTTGGTTGAATCTCTTTAACTTTTTCTCCATCTACAACAAAATAGAAATTATCATAGACACCTTCTGGTGCAGGAAAGGTGTAGTTAAAGAAAATATCCCGATTCTCATTGAGGCTATTTACAATGCGATATTTTCCGGAATATATAACCCGATATGTTGAATACCAAAGCAATCCCTTTTTTCTGTGGTCAAGTTTAAGGCCTACTGTAATATCACTATTATCAAGGAGAACGGGATGATCTGTTATTTCTACCTTCTTTTCCATAATCGTTTCAGCTCCACGAGTCGTCTTAATCTCTTTCTCTGTTTTAGTTTGGTAGTATACATAAGGTGCCTTCTGCTTTTGGATGGTTCCCCATAATTGCCCAACCATTCCTTTTAATTTTACATCCTGGCTGTAAGTTCGTAAGGTAGTAACACTGCCTAAAATAATCCAGGCTATACTTGTGCACACAAAGATAAAGATAATTGGAATAACACGTTTTCTCATTATTAAATGCCTCCTTTATAGATTTCGTCTAACTTGTTTATATCCGCATTGCGGATATTGGGGGTATATCTGCAGTATTTTTAGATATGGTAACTATTTACTCACCGTTGAAGTAAAATGGAATTCAATGTAAAATTATCAATTAGCAATTATCAATTAACAATGAAGAAGAGGAATAATTTTGAATTGATAGTTGTTAGTTTTGCATTTTACATTGAATTTTTCCCTCACCCAACAGAGAGATTATTGCTTCAAATAGGTAAAGTGTTACCAGATATGTATCCCTTTATCTACTGCATTTCTACATCCCTTTTCCTATAAATTGACGAACCTTTGGATTCTTAGAGTTTCTTATCTCATCTGGAGAGCCACAAGCGACTATTTTTCCTCCATCTAACATAGCGATTTTATCAGCTAAATCATAGGCTGAGACCAGGTCATGGGTGACAATCACAGATGTTACACCAAGCCTCTTGCCAATATTCTTGATAAGCTCATCTATCTCAAGCTTTAAGATTGGGTCTAAACCTGTGGTTGGCTCATCATAGAAGAGAACCTTTGGCTCAGTGATTATGGCCCTGGCTAAAGCTACCCTTTTCTTCATTCCACCTGAAAGAGAGGCAGGATAAAGATTAAGGATATTCTCAAGACCCACAAGGGATAACGCCTCTTTTACCCGGGTTATAATTTTGCCGTAAGCTAAAGTTGTATGCTCAAAGAGAAAAAAACCGACATTTTCAGCCACAGTCAGAGAATCAAAGAGTGCCGAGCCTTGAAAGACAACACCAAATCTCTCCCGTATCTTACAAAGCTCTTCCTCTTTTAGGGGAACTATATTGTTGCCAAATATCTCTATTATTCCAGAGTCCGGCAAAACAAGACCAATTATATGCTTTAAGAGAACGCTCTTTCCTTCCCCGGACATACCCATAATAACATAGGTCTCCCCCTCTTCTATTACAAGATTGAGCCCGTCTAAGACCTTTTTTCCTGAGAAAGACTTATGGAGGTCAAGCACCCTGATGACTGTGTTCATTGAGTTATGAGTTAAGAGTTATGAGTTAAGAGTTATCAGTAACCGTTCAGGTAGTGTCCGAAAGGATAATAAGAAATTTCACTAGCAAATTGCAAAACTAAAATATAAGGAGAAGGATGACAAGCCCAGCAATCATTAAGAAGATATAGTTTTGGAGGTATCCTGTTTGAACAAGCCTTAAAGCTGAGCCAAAAAAGGCGGTGAGTCTTCCTGTGCCATTAACCAGTCCATCTACAAGGTAAATGTCTATCCATTTGCTGACTAAAGAGACAAATTGGACAAGCCGAACTACTGTTGAGCCATAAAGCTCATCAATCCAGTATTTATTGGTCAAAAGGCTGTTAATTGGGGCAAATTGTTGGCAGAGCTTCTCAGAGGAGACCTCCTTTTTAGCATAGACCACCCAGGCAGAAAATATTCCAGCCAAAGCCATAGATACAGAAAGAACCATCACTAATGGCTCTCCTTCTGGATGAAGAGCATCCTCTGTATGAATTAAATGTGAAAATTGTGGGCCGCACCAGCCTGAGATCAAGGAAAGTATAGCCAAAAGAATCATAGGTAGGGTCATCACTAAAGGCGACTCATGCACATGCGTATCTTTCTTCTCTTCACCTGTAAAGACAACAAAGAATAGCCGAAAGGTATAAAAGGCTGTGAGAAAGATAGTTAAAGTAGCCATAAAGAAAAGAAGGGTGTTTCCTGAGGCAAAGACAGTAAGAACAATCTCATCCTTACTGAAGAATCCTGCAAAGGGTGGAAGACCAGCCAAAGAAAGCCCACCCATAATAAAGCAAATTGCTGTGATAGGCATCTTGCGCAGGAGCCCTCCTCCATCCCAGATATTGTTTGAATGAAGGCTATGAATTACACTTCCTGCACACAAAAATAGCAGAGCCTTGAAGAAGGCATGGGTCATTAAATGAAAGCAGGCCGGTGTATAGCCACCAGAGCCTAAGGCAAGCATCATAAAGCCCAGTTGAGAGATGGTAGAATAGGCAACAATCTTCTTGATGTCATTCTGAGCTAAAGCAATCGTTGCCGCAAATAAGGCCGTGAATCCTCCAATATAGGCAACTATAGCTAAAGCCTCTATTGATGGTAGAAAGATAAAGAATAGTCTTGCGGTAAGATAAACACCTGCAGCAACCATTGTAGCGGCATGAATCAAAGCAGAGATGGGTGTTGGACCCTCCATTGCATCTGGAAGCCAGACATGGAGAGGAAATTGAGCGCTCTTTCCGATAGCTCCACAAAAGATCAAAATAGCGATGATTGTTATAGCTGGACATGTCACCTCTTTTTGGGAAATAGCATGAGCGACCTCAGAAAAACTTAAGGTACCGGTGAGCTTAAAGATAAGAAGTATGCCAATTAAGAACCCAACATCCCCTAATCTTGTAACCAGAAACGCCTTTTTTCCAGCAGCAGCAGCCGAGGGCTTATGATACCAGAAGCCTATCAATAGATAACTGCATAAACCGACCAATTCCCAGGCCATATACATCTGAGCAAAGTTATTAGACAAAACAAGGGTAAGCATAGAAAAGGAAAAAAGAGAAATAAAACCGTAGTATCTTGCAAGGCCAGTATCTCCGTGCATATAGCCTATTGAGTAAATCTGAATACACAGGCTTACCAGAGAGACGACGACTAACATCATTGCTGAAAGGGGGTCAATTATGATCTCCAGAGGGATTTGGACCGCACCAATCTTAATCCAGTTCATAAAATATTCTTCAGAAGAGGGCGAGATAATAAGATTTATGGCAATATTTAGAGAGAGGATAAGGGAGATGGCTATTCCCAAGATAGAGATAAAGGTAGAAAGCCGCTTGTAACGAAGGGTAAATAAGGAGATGATGGCAAAGGCTAAAAATGGAGCTAATGGCACAGCCAATAACTGGTTAATCATAGAAATTAGTATATTATAGAAATCAAAAATGAGTCAAGCAATTTTAAAAAACATGTCAAAAAAAGGAGCACCAGTCACCAGAGCCAGAGCACCAGTCACCAGTGCACCAGTCACCAGAGCCAGTGCACCAGAACACCAGAATTTCCAATTTTACATAACTATTTACAGAGAATGAGAACACGAATTACACGAATGATCAAATACCACGAATGATAAAAAATGTAAAGATCAAAGATCAAAATTCAAGTAGATAGGTTGTAGGCATTTAGCCTATAGGTCTCTAACAGGCTAAACAACCTATTTTTACATCTTGATTTGTGCAATTCGTTTATTCGTGCTATCCTCTGTTCATTCTTCAAAAAAGCTAAAGTGTTACAATTTTACATTAGTTCTTCAGTTTCTTTGATATATCAACTAAAATTATAGACAAGCCATCTGTAACTACCTATACTAATCATTATGCGAATATATGCCATTTTCAAAAAGGAGTTCTCTTTATACTTCTCCTCGCCACTGGCCTATATTCTTGCCTTTTCCTTCCTTATGGTCTCTGGCTACCTCTTTATCAAACCGTTCTTTCTCTTAAACTTTGCAGGTATGAGGCAGTTCTTTGAGATTCTGCCCTGGATATACCTATTCTTCCTTCCGGCTATTACAATGAGGCTCTGGTCAGAGGAGAAAAAACAAGGCACAATTGAACTGCTCTTTACCCTACCCCTATCAAATTATGAGATAGTTTTGGGAAAATTTCTGGCTTCCCTTGCTTTTCTTTTGCTTCTTCTCTTTTTAACCTTCCCTATACCGTTGGTTATTGCTTTTCTTGGCTTTCCTGACCCAGGCACTATCCTCGGCGGTTATGCAGGTTCTATCTTATTGGGAGCTTCCTTTCTATCCATAGGTCTCTTCTGCTCATCATTATCCTCTAATCAAATTATCTCCTTTATTCTGACTGTCTTTGCTTGCTTTCTTCTCTTAATCATCGGCGAGGAGTTTGTAGCTATAGGTGCTCCACAAATACTTGTTGGCTTATTCAGATTTCTCAGCATGGGTTCACATTTTAATTCTATTGCCCGTGGTGTTCTGGACTCGCGGGATATTATTTACTACTTTTCCTTAATTTACCTTTTTCTAATCTTAAATATAAGAAGGTGTGAGTTAACCCGCAGAAGATCTGAAGCCTTTCTCCTTATTATCATCACCTTTGGCATAATCTTAGCTATAAATTGCCTCTCTTTATTCTGGTTTCAGAGGATTGACCTCACTGATGCCAAGCTATATAGCCTCTCCTCCTCAACAAAAAAGATATTAAAAAACTTAGATGAGCCTCTAAACATCAACTGCTACTTCTCTAAAGCCCTTCCACCAGACATATCTGGCATAAAAAGGGATGTCAGGGATATCCTTGATGAATACAAGATAGCAAGCCCTAAAAAGCTGAGGTATAGTTTCTGCGACCCAGATGTTGAAGGCGAAGAGAATATGAGGTTGCTTGGAATCCCAAGGGTTTCTGTCTCTGTAATTGAGAAGGACAAGCTATCCAGTCAAAATCTCTTTTTGGGCATCGTCATCTATTATCAAAATAAGAAAGAGATAATTCCTGTCATCAAGGATACTGGTTCTTTAGAGTATGAGCTTACCTCAAAGGTCTTAAAACTCCTTTCAGAGCAACCTACTTTTGTTGGATTTCTGACAGATGATGAAAAGATTTTAGCAAACTTCCGTCAAATTGGCTATCTCCTCAGCAAGGATTATCCGCTATCTATAGTTTCTACATCTACATTAAACAATGTTGACACCATAATAGCTACAGGGATAGGAGAGTCCTCTGCAGAAGGACTAAAGGGTTTTGTTGAAGGGGGAAAGGGCTTATTTCTTTTAGTAGATAAGATGAAGGTGGCAGATAATGGTCTTGCAGCTGAACCACAAGAGATAGGAATAGAAAGGCTTTTAGCTGAATGGGGTGCCCAGATAGAGACAGGGCTTGTCCTTGACCCTTCTTGTGCTAATGCCTCATTTCAGTCAGGTCAAAATCTCTTTAGCCTTCCCTATCCATTCTTTCCAAAGGTGAGTGAAGAGGGATTAAACAAAGCCCATCCTATTGTTCGCGGGATAGAATCCTTAGTTTTGCCATATTCTTCGGCTATCAAACTTTCTGGCAAGGGAATCTCCCTTATCTCCTCATCCCCATCTTCCTGGATAGAAAAGGGTATGGTAAGCCTTTCCCCGCAGCAGCCCCTCTCTATGGAGGAAAAGAGGAGTCATAATCTTGCCACAGTCTTGACTCCAGGAAAAGGAAAGGTAGTCCTGGTTGCTGGCTCTTGGTTTGCCAAAGACAACTTTCTCTTCTATACAAAAGACAATGCCAATCTCTTTCTGAATGCTGTAGAATGGCTCTCCAATTCTTCTGATTTAATAGAGATAAGGTCCAAGGGAAAGACAGAAAGACCCTTAAAGCCAATCAGCGAGGGAAAGAAGGGAGTGGTAAAGGGAATAGTAATCTTTGGAATGCCTATTCTCATCTCCATATTTTCCATAGGAAGGAGCTTAAAGAAAAGGTATGCAAAGGGTCAAGATTAGCCTCTATCTCCTTATCTTTTTAGGAATGGCCATCTTTTTCTCTCTTTTTGCAAAGAAAGAGTCGCCTTCCAACTTATTCCCTTGTCTTTCGAAAGCAACAAGGGTTGAGATAGGAGAGGGCTGTATCCTTCAGAAGGTAGATAAAGAATGGATGGTTGTTTTTTCAGAGAAAGATCTTGCTCCGGCAGACAAAGAGAAGGTGGAGGTCTTCTTACTCAGATTGGCAAAAGCAAAAGAGGATGTCCTTATTAGCGAGAAGGAGGAGAAGCACCGTATCTTTGGGGTAGATAAAGGAATACAAGTAAGGATTGCAAAGAAAACAAAGGTTTTAGCAGACTTTATTGTCGGGAATATGTGTGCTGATTTTACCAGTGTATATATTAGAAAAAGGGATAGCAGCAAGGTCTTTCTGGCAAGGAATTTCCCTTATATTATGAAAAACCCTGATTATTGGCTGAAGGCAATGGAGTAATTGGTATATTTCTGAAAAGCTACAAGAATTGATGAAAAAAGAGATATTGGGAATTGGCATTGATAGTGTTGATATAGCGAGAATAAAGGAAGCCTGCGAAAAGTGGGGTGAGAAGTTTCTGCAGAAGGTTTTTACGGATAAAGAGCTTTTATACTGTCAGAAGAAAGTCTATAGGTTCCAGCATCTGGCCGGAAGATTTGCAGCAAAGGAGGCGGTCTTTAAGGCACTTGGGATAGGCTGGCCTGCTATTTGCTTCTCTGAAATAGAGGTGGTAAATTCTTCTGGACCACCGTGTGTAAGGCTGTTTGGCAAAAGCAAAAAAATAGCTGAAAAAAAGCAAATAACCTCCATTCTCATCTCCATCTCCCATACAGATAGCAAAGCAGAAGCTATAGCGATATGCCAGTAATTCTAACAACTACTTCTACTCCACCGTCTCTTTTTAGTGAACTATAGTATCTCACATAAGTTTTTGCGCTAAAGGATATGCTGGATATTAAAGTGAAAAATTGAGTGAGTATTGTGTCCCCAGAATACTTTATATCTTAGCAAAGGAAAGAATCACGAAAGCCGAGAAAGAACGAAACATAGAAACCATACACTTTTTACTTGTCAGGAGACCAAAGTTTGGGGTATGCTTAATAGATAATAAGATATTAAGAAAAAATAGAGGAGGTGAGAGAAAATGGCAGTAGCATTCACTATAATGGGTTTGATGCTGGGGCTTTTGGGTATCCTTTGTACCTATGTGTGGAAAGGTAACCACAGGATGGAGAAGGCTATTATAGAAAGCCAGAAAGTCCTTGTGGAAGGTCAGAAGATGATGATGGGAGCTCTGGAGCGGATTGAAGAGGGGCAGAAAGAGGGGTTTAAGACCTTATCAGAGATGTTATTAAACCAGACAAAGATATTGGAAAAGATTGAGGGGAAGATACCGGCTGCTTCTGCTGGTTGATCTGAAAATGGAATAAAGATTTGACCCTTTTTCTTCTTTACAGTCCTCGGTTGCTGATGGAACATATACAGGCACAGTGAATAAGGAGTTAAACTGGTCTAAGAAAATGGTAACTGTCCCCTATTCCCCCATTCCTAAAGTATAAAGTATTGTGTCCCCAGGATTAATTTAAGTTTTAGAAAAAACTGGAACAGAAGATTATGGATAGAAAGATATTTTCGCAAATAAAGAAGATAGCAGCCAGATTAAAAAAAGAGTATAATGCTTCCCAGGTGATTCTTTTTGGTTCTTATGCCAGGGGAGAAGAGAGTGCAGATAGCGATGTAGATCTTTTAATAGTGGCCTATACTCAAGAACGATTCTTTCAAAGAATGGCCCAGGTTAGGGGTCTTGTTCGGGATTTACGCAAAGGACTTCCACTTGCACCTATTGTGCTGACCCACAACGAGCTTAAAAAAAGGATTGGGATTGGAGACCAGTTTATAAAAGAGATAATAGAAAAAGGAGTAAATTTATGAAAGGAGAAGATTCTTTGTATCCACCCGATTGGATTAAAGTGGCAAGGAAGGATTGGCGCAGAATAGGGGTAATGCTGAACGAAGATGATGTTGAAGCAGCAGGTTATTTTCTTCAACAATCCCTGGAAAAATACCTTAAGGCATTTCTACTTCAGAAGGGCTGGAGACTAAAAAAGATTCACGAATTGGATGCCCTTTTAGATGATGCAATAAAATATAATCCAGAGCTTACCTCTTTTTACTCATTATGCGAAAAGGTCTCAGGTTATTACTTTACAGAACGATATCCGAGTCTGACAGAAGAGGGGTTGACCTGTGATGAGATAAAAGTGGATATAAAAGAAGCAGAGGAATTCATTCAAGCCATGTTTGGCGAAGAGTTGGATACATTTCGTAACTGTTTGTCCGTATAAGCGTAAAAGAGATATGAACCGCAAAGGAGACAAAGGAAAGGTAAATGTTAAGGATGATTTTTAAGTTGGAGTGCGGTGGACAAGCCATCCGCTTTTGGGGTTTGCTGCTCATTCAAAGCGAAAGCAAGCTTTCGCACTCCAAAATAAATATAAATAAATGAAGAAGATTTTATCTGTTTTAATTTTGGTGGGGGTGGCAGGATGGAGGTAATTAAAAACGGTAACTGTCCCCTATTACTGTCCCCTATTACTCCCTATTACTCCATTACTAGGAGGTGAGATATGGATATATTAGTTGTAGGTTCTAAATTGGTCAGCATTGAAGAGGAAATTAGGGTTTTGCGTTCTCAGCTAATTGGACCAATTAAGAAAAGCAAGGGATTTTCATCGATTGAAGGTATATGGAAGGGTAAGAGCAACTTATCTTTTGATGAGATAAAAGAAACAGAGATTAAGTTGCAGGAGAGATTCTAATGGTTTATGTGATAGATACGCACGCTCTGGTCTGGTTTATTGAAAAGAATGACAGGTTAGGTAAAAAGGCTTTAGAGATTATGAGGGATGAGACTAAGAAGTTAATTATTCCTTCCATTGTTTTGGCTGAAATCAGGTATCTTTCTTTTAAGCAAAGAATTGAATCTTCGTTTAATAGTATTCTTTCTGCAGTAGAGGACGATTCAAGATGTGTGGTCTATTCTTTAGATTCAAATATTGTTGAAGCTATGCCTCTTTTGTTGAATATTCACGATGGAATAATATGTGGAACAGCACTTGTCTATCAGAATCTTCTGAAAGAAATGGTGAAAGTGATTACTAAAGATGAGGAAATAAGTAAGTCAAGGTCAATTGAAGTAGTTTGGTAGATTGGATATGAAGAAGGTTTTATTTGGCAGTTTGGTTTTGGTGGGGATGGTTGGGGTTATTGAGGCAGCATATCTTTATGTGCCATCGCAGTATGGGACTATCTCAGCGGCAATAAGTGCGGCAGCTACAGGGGATACGGTCCTCGGTGGCTGGAGGAATTTTACAGGATGAAGCTTAAAGAAAAGGTAGATTACTGGCTTGACATTGCTCAATATGATATGGAGACAGCCTCTGCAATGCAGAAGTCAAAAAGATTTCTCTACACCATTTTTATGTGCCAGCAGGGGTTGGAAAAGACCTTAAAAGCCATCCATCTTCAAGGGTTTGCCAAAGAGGCTCCACCTTCCCACAACCTCATCTATCTGGTAAACCTTCTTAATGTAAAGCCTAAAGATTTATTTCTTGAGTTGATGGCAGAATTGACCACATACTATATAGAGGGTCGTTATCCCACTTATAAACAGAAGCTGTCTGTTTTGGTTGATAAAAGAATGGCCGATAGAATATTGAAGGAGAGTATGGAGGTGTATGAATGGCTAAAGTCTCTGCTAAAATAAGGGAGGCGCTTGTTGATTATACCACTGAGATTAATAAGATATGTCCACTTAAGAAGGCAATTCTCTTTGGATCGTATGCCTCTTCTTCTTCTCGCAAACACAGCGATATTGATCTTGCTCTTTTTTCTAATCGAGTCAACGATAAGAATCGTTTAAGGCTTATGACACTTTTTTTTACAAAAACCGCTAAATACAAATTGGATATTCAACCCATTCTCTTTTCGTGGAAGGACTACCTTGATGAAGAGAATGATTTTATAAGAGAAGAGATAAAGAAAAGAGGGGTTGAAGTATATTTTTGATAAATGAAGAAGGTTTTGGGATTGGTGATTTTGGTGGGGATGGTTGGGGTTATTGAGGCAGCAGATCTTTATGTGCCATCGCAGTATGGGACTATCTCAGCGGCAATAAATGCGGCAGCTACAGGGGATACGGTCCTCGGTGGCTGATGGGACTTATACTGGGTCTGGGAATAAGGATCTGACTTGGGACGGCAGCATAAAGCATATCACGGTTCGGTCAGAGAATGGGTCTGATAACTGCATTATTGATTGTGAGGATTTGAGAAGGAGGAATAAACGATGTTGCAAGAATATTTAGATAATGCAATGAGTAAGGCAGTGTATGAGAAGTTAGAGGATGGTTCTTATTCTGGCAAGATACCTGTTTGTCCTGGAGTGATTGCCTTTTCAGAAACCCTTTATGAATGCCAAAAAGAGCTTTATTCTGTTTTGGAAGGGTGGGTAATTGTTAAGTTGCGTCACGGTGATCAGCTTCCAGTGATAAATGGTATTGATTTAAACCTAAAGAGAGAACCAGTTTATGCCTAAATGGAGTCCCTGCAAGCACCGAGATTTTATAAGAAAGTTAAAAAGACTGGGATTTGATAATCCTGAGCCAGGAGGCCGTCATTTCTATATGCGATATGGAGAATATATACCCAAATAAATCAGATTTGCAAAAGACTAAAAGGGATTAGAGAGTAGGG
>JASEHO010000046.1 GCA_030018505.1 bacterium | reverse complement strand
CGCTACAGGACAAAGAGGAATTTCTGTATTATCGTGGCTGCAGAGGGAGCAAAGCTAAAGGGAGGTGGCCTATTTACCAAAGAGTGCAAAGATAAAGGTAGGGTAGAGCCACTTTTGGGTGGAGTTGCCGAGAATGTGGCTAAGGAGATAGGGAGATTAACAGGAAAAGAGACAAGGTCTTTGGTCTTAGGACACCTTCAAAGGGGAGGACACCCCACGACCTTTGACAGGCTTCTTGCCACAAGGTTTGGCTCTGCGGCTGTAAGGCTGATTCAAGAGGGAAGGTTCGGGAATATGGTTGCCCTTCATCCGCCGAATATTGTTGCAGTTCCTTTGATAGAGGCTATTGGCAAGATGAAGACTGTTCCCCTTGACTCTGATGTAATTCAATCAGCAAAATCTCTCGGTATATCCTTTGGAGATTGATTGTATACCCAGTAAAAGTAGCCTAAAAACTTTAAAGAGAATATGAATTGGGACATTTTCATTTGGCTGTAACAATTTATAAAAATTTCTTGACTTTTAACTTTTATAGGGTTTAAAATAAAGTATATGTTTAGCTTATAATATGGTATATTTTCTAAAAAACAGATAGTGAGGTGAGAGATGCGAAGGATAATAGCCTTTGGTTTAATAATGGGATTGTCCTGCAATCTGGGGGCTGAAATAGAGAAAGGGAGCTTAGAGAAAAAGGAGGAGGAGGCTCACCTTATAAAACCAGAAGCTATTCCTCCAATCCTTCAGTTTCCATTAGATAATGAGCCAAAAAAGACTTTTTCTAAAAAGGCTCTGCCGCAAGGCATCCTCTCTGGTTGGACACAGATTATGACTGAGGGGTTTGAAGGAAGTTTTCCTTCTGGTCCTTGGCATGTATTTGATGATGATGGCTCTACAAACGGTGAATATTATTGGGATGATACTCTGTACAAATCACATACTGGTGTGTGGAGTGGTTGGTGCGCAAAGGGAGGAATGAATGGGCTTAATCCTGAATCCAATAATTACCCTAATAATTGCAACTCCTGGATGGAATATGGTCCATTCAACCTCTCAGATGCCACAGATGCAAATCTCAGTTTCTACTTTTGGAATAAGTCAGAGAGCACTTATGATTACCTATTTTGGGGAGCATCTATTAATGGAACAAATTATTATGGTTCTAAGATAAGCGGCGATTGTGGTGATACCTGGAATTCTCGCACCCTTGACCTAAAGAATGTTCCTATCTTAGGTAACCTCTGTGGACAATCTCAGGTCTATATCACCTTTCTCTTTAAAAGCGATTCTTCTACAACCTACAAAGGTGCCTTCGTAGATGATATCCTCTTACAGAAGTATGTTGCTCCATCAGGTGATTCCTGGGATCCAACAGATGATACCCCATCTGGAGCAACCTTGCTTACACCTATTACTACTGAGCAGTCCCATGGTCCTCATACCTTAAGTAGCACAGACCTTTACGATTGGTATAAGATATATATGACTACAGGGATTACCTATAATTTCAACACCGTTGGTGGGCAAGGAGACAATTACGGAGAGCTTTATAATGGCCCAGGGGAAAATTATACCTGTGTAGCCTTTAATGATGACTCGGGTGGGAACTCTCAGTTTAGCTTTTCGTATCAAGCTGCAGTTACACAGTATTATTATCTAAGGATAAGAACATATTCGGTAGGTAATAGTTGGTCAGGGAATCTTAAGTATTCTTATACAGGCGGAACCCCTCCCTCTGCCCCATCAAACCTCTCTGCTACCCCTATATCAAGTACACAAATAAACCTCTCCTGGACTGATAATGCAAACAACGAGACAGGGTTTAATCTTGAAAGAAAAGTCTCTGGTGGAAACTATACCCAGATTGCAACACCAGGAGCAAATATTACCTCATACCAAAACACAGGGCTTATCCCAAATACCACTTATTATTATCGTGTCAGGGCATATAATACCTATGGAGACTCTGCCTATTCTAATGAAGCCCAGGCAACCACACAGGGTGGAGGCCCTGAGGTTGTATATACAGATAACTTTAATGATGGAGATATCTCAGACTGGCAGAGGTCTTCTGGAACGAATCTCTGGCATTTAGAAGGAAATTCCTACTATTCATCACCAAAAAGCCTTGCCTATAATGATGGCATAGACTATGATAATGGAGCGGCAAACTCAGGTTGGGCTGCCTCTCCCCAGATAAACCTTACAGGAAAAACAGGAAATATTACCTTAAGCCTCTGGACAAAGTGGCAGCATGAATCTTATTCTTGGGGAGACTATGACAATATGAGAATAGAGGTCTATGATGGCAGTCAATGGAGAAGGGTCTTTTATAATGACTGTAATGAGGGTGCACCATCCTCAGATTGGCATGAGGAGACCATCGATATAACCCAATTTAGCCAGAATAGAGTAATTCAAGTAAGATTCTCCTTTAATACCATAGACGATCTATATAACAACTACTTTGGTTGGTATATAGATGACCTAAAGATAATCCATAACCCCTCTGGCCTCTCTTTCCTTTCCTCTCAGGAGATAGATCATATTGATGAGCAGTCTCCTCCTCGCAGGCTTTCACCAGAAGAGACTGCAGTGCTCAAGCCCTTCCCTAATCCTGCAAAGGATGTCGTCTATCTTCCATTTCAACTTAATGAACCGGCAAATGTAGAGATTGCCATTTACAACATCCTGGGTCAAAGGGTAAATGGCTTGAATATAGGAGAAAGGGTTGAAGGGTTCTACACCACCTCATCCTCTGCACCTGTTTGGAACCTGACAAATGACAAGGGAGAGAGGCTCTCATCTGGATTATATTTCTGTAAGATAGATATAAAAACCAACAGTGGCAAAAAGTTTACTGCAAATAACAGGATAATAATCCAAAGATAAGGAGGAAAAAATGAGAATATTTATATTGTTTCTGATAATGGTTTTGGGAACAGACCTTTATGCTATCCTGGATCCAGGCCCAGCATACAAGTATAAGCCTGTCTGGATACCGCCTGAAGAGGGCACATCAAGTATCAGGATACTGAACAAGAAAGAGCAAGAAAAAAAGGCTGAGCTCTTAAAGAAGTTTAAGGAGAGATACCCAGAATACACTCTAATCTTTGATGCCAGGGGTATTATTAAGGAGATAAATGTACCTGCAGATGCACGCTCCAAAAATCCTATGCCTGGATATGGTTACTATATAGAAGCATTAGAACCCTTGTTCATTCAGTTTAAAGACCTTTTTGGAATAGGCACAGAAGCCCTACAACATATCCCATCTACCTATAAAGGATTGCCTGTTTTTGAACACTCTTCATATTTTGCTGAGATTATCCCTCCTTATTCTAAAAAAGAAGGCACATGGACTCTCATTGTGGGTCGTCCAAATGAGCTGCAAGAAACAGACATTATTCCACAAATAACAGGCACTCAGGCATATGAAATAGCCATAAATGATTTAGATAGCCATTTTGGGAAAAGTAATCCAGGGAGGCGTTCCTATTATGAAATATTTGATATTGCAAAATTTCCTTCTTTTATCTACGAACTTCCAGAGAAACCAATAGGAAATATAGAAAACTATACTATAACCAAATATGGATTAGCAACATTGGGTATATTGATACACAAAGACATAAGACCTTATTTGGTGTGGGAGGTACAGATATATCCGTGGCCCTGGCTATATTATATTGACGCAAAAAGGGGTAAAGCTTTATATGGAGAGGCAATGATAGCACCTTAAGATCATATTGGAGGCAAAGATAGAAAGATTCACACTGATTCTATTAATAGCAGCCTTTGGGGCAAATGTTTATGGGATTTGGGCAGGTCCAATACATAAACAGAAAGTGAGTTTTGTGCCACCCGAAAAGGGGACTCCTACAAATAGAATGCTGAGTAGCAAAGCACTTCAACTCCAAAAGGAATTTAAGAAAAGATTTCCAGAATATACCCTTATGGGATTCTCTACAGATTATCTAAATAGATGGTACAATTCAGATAAGGCATCCTATGAATATACAAGAGAATACTACAAAAGCAGAGGCACTAAGCCTAGCTCTCAACCCTTATCTATATGGAGGTCGCATTCATAGATCGCCTTGAAATTATACAACATTATTTTAAAAAAGGAGAAAAAGTTGCTTTTGAGTATACAAGATGACTGCTTTGGAGAGGGAGATAGAGAGGTTAGAGGGGTCGGAACGCATCAATAAAGAGCAGGCAGTGTTCTATAAAACGCTATTCAAGATTCAGGCTGAATATAGAAAGAAGCTGGAGGAAGAGAGTCTTTTCCAGGTTCCAAAGAGTCTCTCAAATAAGATAAAGAAAGGGCTTCCTATCGTCTGCTTTAGCAAGATAAAGATAAATGATGCTTGCCTTGAGGCCATATTTAAGGATATATATCAGCTCTTTGGAGATTTTAATAGCCAGAAAATAGAAGGGCTTGATATAAAAGAGCTGATAGAGAAGGTGATTTTAGATGAGAAGGAGTATCTTGAGAGACTCAGCGATAAACTTAAGATAGACAAAGACCTTCTCTTTTTTATTTGTATAAATATAGCCAGTCCTATATTTGAAACTGTAGCTCGCAAACTGAAAACGAGGATTGATGAGAAGCTCTGGTTTAGAAGCTACTGTCCTGTCTGTGGCAGCAAGCCTCTTCTTGCCAGACTAAAGAAAGAGGATGGGAAAAGGGTTCTTCAATGCGCTATATGCAATACAGAGTGGCAGTTCTTGCGGATAAAATGCATCTGGTGTGGCACAGAAGACTCAAAGGATTTAAGGTTCTTCTGGGTAGATGAATCCTGTCGGGTAGATGTTTGCGATAAATGCAAGGGGTATATTAAAACTTTCGATGAGAGAAAGCTCTCAGAGGATATGGAGATTATCCCCCAGCTAAAGGATATAGCCACAACTTATTTAGATATATTAGCAGAGAAGGAAGGGTATGTTCGGATAAATTAAAAATTAAGGAGAATATGACTACACAAAAATTTTCAAAAGGTGAAGCAATACACTTTGGCTGGGAGACGATGAAGACTAACCTCGGGTTTTTCATCGGTCTTTTGATAGTAGCAGGATTAATTAATTCTATTCCAGCTATCATTACAGGATTATTGGAAAAAGATGCTCCTATTCTGTCGATTATTATTAGTATCGCCTCTTTGGTTTTATCTATGGTAATCGAAATGGGCTTAATTAGAATTGCCATAAGATTTTGTGATAATGAAAAGAGTGAATTTTCTTACCTTTTCTCCTGCTTTTCCTTGTTTTTCAAGTATCTTTTCGGTTTAATTCTCTATGTGCTGATTGTCCTTGGGGGAATGATATTACTAATTATTCCAGGGATTATCTGGGGAATCAAATTTCAGTTTTTTAGCTATTTTATCATCGATAAAGGGCTTGGTCCAATAGAAGCCCTTAAAAGGAGTTCGGCAATCACAAAGGGTGCTAAGTGGGATTTGTTTCTCTTTGGCTTATTAGTTATACTTATCAATTTACTCGGACTTCTCTGTCTATTTATTGGTTTATTTGCTGCTCTTCCTACCACAATGGTTGCTGCGGCTTTTGTCTATCGCAAACTACAGAGCTCAGCAGAAATCTCTCAATTACCTGGAGAGAAGTAAATTAGGAGGCTATCAATGGAAGCTTATCAAGTCGAAAGAGAGGTTGCCGCAAACGGCACATTACACTTTGATGCTCTTCCATTTCGAAAGGGAGAATTGGTCGAAGTTATTATCTTGGCTCGGAAAGGAAAAGTGTGTAAATCGGCTTCTTCACCTTTATGTGGCAAGGTAATCGAGTATATTGACCCCACAGAACCAGTAGCTCAGGATGATTGGGAGTTGCTATCATGATATTGTTGGATACCCACATCTGGATCTGGTTTGCAGATGAAAGTGATCAACTTAGTAAACAATATAAACAGATTATAGAACGACACAAGTCGGATGGTTTAGGTGTAAGTGTTATATCGTGCTGGGAAGTTGCTAAACTGGTGGAGTATAACAGACTGAAATTGGCATGTTCAATTGAAGAGTGGATGGAAGCCGCAACAACTTTACCATGCGTACAGTTGATCGAGTTAACACCCCAAATTGCAGTGGTGTCAACAAATCTGCCTGGCAATTTTCATCGTGATCCAGCCGACCAAATTATTGTTGCTACGGCTCGAGTTTATAATCTTGAATTATTGACAATAGACAAAAGGATGTTGAAATACGACCATGTCCACACGGTGTGATATCTAATATTTAGTTTTTCACTTTTCGTTTTTAGTTTTTCACTTTATAAAGGAGGTGTAGAATGGAACTTACAAGACGAGGGTTTTTGAAGCTCTCAGGGACAGTGACTGGAGGGGCTCTCTTAAGTGAGCTGGGCATATTTGATCTTATGCCACAAAAGGCTTATGCAGATACCCTGAAGGTAAGGTATGGGAAAGAATCAACGACCATTTGCCCTTATTGTGGGGTTGGTTGTGGACAGATTGTCACCGCAAGTGAAGGAAGGGTTATCAACATTGAGGGTGACCCCGACCATCCAATAAACAGTGGTGCACTTTGTAGTAAAGGAAGCGCCCTGTATCAAGTAGCAAACAATGAAAGGAGGCTTAAGAAGGTTCTTTATAGGCCACCTAATTCCAAAGTTTGGCAGGAAAAATCCTGGGATTGGGCAATAATAGAGATAGCCAAAAGGGTAAAGGCAACCAGGGATGCGAGTTTTAAGCTGACTGATGCATATGGTCTAACCATAAACCGCACTGAGGCTATTGCTTCTCTGGGTGGCGCAGCCCACAATAACGAGGAGTGTTACCTCTGGTCAAAACTGATGAGGACATTAGGTGTGGTCTATTTAGAGCATCAGGCAAGGCTATGCCATTCCTCAACTGTGCCTGCTTTAGCTGAGTCAATTGGCAGGGGTGCGATGACCAATCACTGGATTGATATTGGAAATGCTGATTGTATTATGATAATCGGCTCAAATCCCGCAGAGAACCATCCTATCTCCTTCAGATGGGTAACAAAAGCAAAAGAAAAAGGGGCAAAACTTATTGTTGCTGACCCGAGGTTTACCAGAAGCGCCAGCAAGGCTGACCTCTATGCCCAGATTAGACCAGGCACAGACATAGCCTTTATCGCCGGGATAATAAACTACTGCCTTACCAATAATCTCTTTTTCAAAGATTATGTGGATGAATATACAAATGCCTCCTATCTGATTAACCCTGATTTCAAGCTTTCAGAATTAAGCGGTATCTTCAGTGGGTATAATCCAGAAAAACGCAGTTATGATAAGGCTACATGGAGCTATCAATTGGATGAAGCTGGCATTCCCAGGAAGGACAAGAGTTTAGAAGACCCTAATTGCGTCTTCCAATTGATGAAAAAGCATTATAGCAGGTATGACCCAGACACAGTCAGCAAGATTACAGGAACACCAAAGGATGCATTTCTTAAGGTAGCTCAAGCTTATTGTGAGACAGGTGTGCCTGACAAGGCAGGAACTATCCTCTATGCTATGGGTTCCACTCAACATACAGTTGGGGTTCAGTATGTTCGTAGTTATGCTGTATTACAGCTTCTGCTTGGTAACATTGGTATCGCAGGCGGCGGGATAAATGCGATGCGCGGGGAATCAAATGTCCAAGCCTCAACTGATATGGCGCTGCTTTTCCATATTCTACCCGGTTACTTAAAATCTCCTATTCCAGAGAATAAGACCTTAGCAGACTATCTTGCCAAATGGACACCTGTTTCTAAAGACCCAAAGAGTGCCAACTGGTGGCAGCATACACCAAAATATACGGTTTCTCTCCTTAAGGCTTGGTGGGGCGATAAGGCAACCAAAGAGAATGACTTCTGTTATGCCTACCTTCCCAAGCGAAGCGGCGATTATTCGTTTATCTCTATGTTTGAGGAGATGTATGCCGGCACAATCAAGGGATTATTTGCTATGGGCCAAAATCCAGCAGTCGGCGGCGCAAACCTCAATATGGAACGAAAGGCATTAGAAAACCTTGATTGGCTAGTGGTTATGGATCTTTGGGAGACAGAGACAGCCAGCTTCTGGAAGAGACCAGGGATAGACTCAACAAAGGTAAATACTGAGGTTTTTCTGCTTCCTGCTGCTGCTTCTGTTGAGAAGGAGGGAAGCGTCACTAATTCAGGCAGGTGGATGCAATGGAGGTATAAGGCAGTAGAGCCACAAGCAGAGACAAAAAATGATCTGTGGATTATAGATAGGCTCGCTAAGTCAATTAAGGATATCTATGTTAAAGAAGGCGGCACATTTGCTGACCCGATCCTTGATGTAAACTGGGAATATGGAGAGGAAGCGGATGTGCATAAGGTAGCCAAAGAGATAAATGGCTATTACCTTGATACCAAAAAGCAAGTGGCAAGATTTGGTGATCTAAAGGATGATGGCTCAACAGCCTGCGGTAACTGGCTATACTGTGCCAGCTACACTGAGGATGGCAATATGTCTGGCCGCAGAAATCCGCAAGATGCAGCCAATAACATTGGGTTGTATCCGCAGTGGGCATGGTGTTGGCCTGTAAATCGGCGGATTATCTACAATCGTGCCTCCTGCGACCCAAATGGCAATCCATTAAATCCCAATAAATGGGTAGTCAAATGGGATGGAAATAAATGGATAGGGGATGTGCCTGATGGGCCCTGGCCACCACAGGATAGATACCCATTTATTATGAATGCTGAAGGCCATGCAAGGCTATTTGCGCAGGGTTTGGCAGAGGGTCCACTCCCGGAACATTATGAGCCGCAGGAGGGCCCGGTTAAAAATATTATCTCTTCGCAGCAGAGCAATCCCTGCACAAAGGTATGGAATACCCCTGGGGTTGATCTTTGGGGGACAGCGGACAAATTCCCTATAATTGCCACTACCTTTCGTATGACAGAGCATTGGCAAGCAGGAGCAATGACGAGGAACCTGCCCTGGTTATGTGAGCTTGTCCCAGATATGTTTGTTGAGATAAGCAAGGAATTAGCAGCTAGAAAGCTGATAAAACATGGGGATAAGGTTAAGATTACAAGTGCCAGGGGTGAGATTTCAGCATTCGCTCTGGTTACGGATAGAATACAACCACTTGCCCTAAATGGCAATCTCTATGAACAGATAGCTATACCCTGGCACTTTGGGTATTCTGGTATCGCGGTAGGGGATAGTGCCAATATCTTAACCCCTCATATTGGAGATGCCAATACGATGATTCCAGAGTATAAGGCATTCCTTTGTGATATTGTAAAAGGAGGTAAATAAAATGGCAAGATTAGGAATGTTGATTGACACATCGAAGTGTACAGCCTGTCGTGGCTGTCAGGTGGCTTGCAAGCAGTGGAACGACTTGCCAGCAGAAAAGACAAAGTTCTTTGCTGGCAGCGGGTATCAGAACCCAAAGGATCTCTCAGGTGTGACCTTAACCTTAGTTACATTCAAAGAGAGGGTATCTGAAAAGAAAGTTGAATGGTTATTCCGCAAACACCAGTGTATGCAATGCCAAGAGGCATCTTGCGTTAATGTCTGTCCAGTAAAGGCTATGAGCAAGCATTCAGATGGATACGCCATAAGAGATGAGGCAAAGTGCATTGGCTGTGGAATGTGCGTGATGAACTGCCCCTTTAAGGTGCCAAAACTAAATGAAAAGAGAAAGGCTCATAGTTGTAAATTTTGTGCAGACAGGGTGCAGAATAACCTTATGCCTGCCTGTGCTAAGACCTGCCTTTCTGGGGCTATCTTGTTTGGAAAGAAAGATGAGCTTCTGGCAAAGGCAAAGGAGAGGGTGAATATCTTAGGTGGCAAGGCAAATATATATGGAGAGAAGGAGTGTGGAGGATTGGGTGTCCTCTATCTTCTTCTTGATAACCCAGAAGTCTATGGACTACCAAAGGCTCCAAAGTCTGTAGAAGGAATACCTGGTGCATTCTTCTCACCATTTGAGCAGATTGCCTTATTGACCTCTGGTTTTGGCCTCTGCTTAAATAAGCTGGCAGAAAGAAAGGAAGCATTAAAACCTATACCTGAACAGTTACGAAAAAAAGAACAATAAAAGTACCTGAATAATAATGCCACTATACTTTTTAGAGATTCTTTATAAGTTGGGGGTATCTTTCCATAACCTGAAGAAGGGCCGCAAAATTCCAGCCTCAGTGATAAGCATCGGCAACCTAACCACAGGTGGAACAGGAAAAACAGAGATAGCTATCAAGATAGCCGAGTATCTCGAAGAAAGTGAAAAATGTGCCATATTGAGTAGGGGATATAAGGGAAAGAGAGAGGGACTGGTCGGACAAGAGGATAGTTTTCTGGATGTTGGTGATGAGCCAGCTATGATGAAGATAAGGACAAATGTTCCAATCCTTGTAGGAAAAGACAGGGTAAAGCAGGCAAAATGGGCCATTGAAAACTTAAGGGTAAAGAGATTCGTATTGGACGATGGCTTTCAATACAGGGGTTTAGAGATAGACCAGAATATCTTACTGATAAACGGAAATAACCCCTTTGGCAATGGACATCTGCTTCCTTGCGGGATTTTGAGAGAACCGCTATCTTCTATTAAGAGGGCAGACATTATCCTTATCACTAAGAAGAGGAATACTGGACTTATTGAGACAATCAGAAGGTTTAACCAGAAAGCCCCAATCTTCTTCTCTTCGTATAAGCCAAAGGCTCTGATAGACACAAAAGATAGGTATATGAGGCTTGAGACCATCAAGAATAAAAGGGTGCTTGCTTTATCAGGTGTAGCAGACCCAGCCTATTTTGAAGAGGAGCTAAAGTTGCTTGGAGCGAGCATTGAACCCTTAAGATTTCCAGACCACCACCCTTTTAGTGAAAAAGATATTGAGGCAATAAAAAGAAAGGCAGAAGGGTTTGATGTTGTAGTTTCAACACTAAAAGACAAAGTGAGGCTTTTAGGAAGATTGGAGGCATTATTCCTTGTGATTGAACTTATGATAGACGATGGGTTCTTTGAACATATAAAGGAACTTCAAATTTAACTTAACTATTTAGCCAGGCAAAGCAAACCAGGTAAAAAGGGAATTCAATGTAAAATT